>CBDTXT010000350.1:0-3822 GCA_965364465.1 uncultured Chromatiaceae bacterium | reverse complement strand
GTCTGACGGAGGGGTGGATCGTATCCGTTAAAAGCAGCAGCGATAAATGAGTGCGCGTAAATTTGGCTCGATCACCGATTCCGTCGTACATCCCCAAACACCACGCCGCCTGCGGCACCCGCCGCTGCACCCGCACCCGCGTCACCCGCGATACCGCCGATCACGGCGCCTTTCGCCGCCCCCCCTGACAAGGTCCTCGCCAGCAGTGGTCCCTTTGCCAGGCTCTTGGGCTACGCCACCGAACAACGCGCCGCCAGCGGCGCCTCCGGACCTCCTACACGGCAAAGACCGGTAGAAAAGACATTACGCGATCGATAGTCCAGTAGGCCGCCAGGCCACCGATGCTGTATGGCACAACGCGCCAGGCACCCTGCGGCACATCGACAGGCAGGCGCCTCAAGACCGCGAAAAAGCTGAGCACCAGACCGATGAACAGCAGCTGCCCCGTCTCCACCCCGACGTTGAACATGAACAGCGCCAGCGGCACCTCATGCTGCGGCAGCCCGATCTCGGATAGGGCACCGGCGAAACCCAGGCCATGGAACAGGCCGAAGACAAAGGCGATCAGCCAGGGCCAGCGCTCGGTGACGCCCATCCTGCCCTGGCGTTTATGGATGATCTCCCCGGCCAGGAAAACGATGCTCAGCGCAATGATCGCCTCGGTCGGCGCCGGCGGCAGCTGGATCATCCCGAGCGTCGCCAGGGCCAGCGTGATGCTGTGCGCCACCGTGAATGCGGTGACCGCCTTGAACAGGGACATCAGGCCGGTCACGATCAGCAGTAGCGCGAACACGAACAGCAGATGGTCCGCACCCTCCAGGATATGGATGGTGCCCATAAGCCAGTAGTCGCCTGCCACCTGCAGTTTCCCGGCCTGCTCAGGTATCACGTAAGACGTGTTACCAGAACGCAATATGGTTGAATATTGCGATCCGTCATTCAGTTCGATACGTATCAGTACATCGTTCGATACGGCCTCAAGCCCGTCGATTCGCAGGGTCGCACCGGTCAGCGGCTTGCCAGCCGAGCGAAAGGTGCTGTGTTCCACCCACGCGACGGGGGTCTGCCTGACGACCGGGCTGCCGACCGGTGACAGAAACCCGGGCAGAACCGGCTTGATTGGCAGCACTGCACTGCTGCGCTTGACCGGCTTTTTCCACAGGACGTCCACCCAGCCACCCTCGCGCTCGGTGATCTGCAACAACGCCGGCGAGAAATCATCCGCCCAAAGCATGCCGGGTAGGAAAGACAGCAGGAGAAACGCGATCAGCGTCCGGTAACGCCCGCCTTTGTTACGCGAGGTATTCACGAGGTAGGCCCTGAACCGGGCGCAGCGCTTCCGCCAAGCGCCTCGACGCTGCCACCACCGGCGTAGGGTGCAGCAGGCGGCTGCTCGATCACGATCTCGTAACGGCTTTTCAGCTGCTCGTAGAAATCCTCTTCGATGATCTCCTGCTGACTGGCCTGCCAGTCGCCCATGACCTTTTCCCGAACATCCTCAAACATCGGAACCGGTGCAGTCTCCAATGCCAAGACATAGACAAGGTGGGTGCCGTAACCGGAGAGTACCGGGCCGTGCCATCGTCCGGGCTCCAGCTGCATGACGCTTTCTGCAAACCCCGAACCCAGAGACTTGCGGACCTCCAGCTCGGAGGCCTGAAAGAAATCGTTGCGCGCCAGGAAACGGTCGCCCTTGTCGACCGCAGTCGTACCGGGGGTACCGGTCGCTGTCAATTCGGCCAGCAATGCCCTGGCATCATCCAGCGTCGCATCGCCTCTTTTGTCCGGATCGAGAAAGAGCTGCGTAAAGCTGATCAGGTCCGGCTCCCTGTAATCGTCCCGGTTCTGCTCGAAAAAGCGTTCGAGCTCCCCTTCTGCAGGCTGCTTCAGGGCCGCAATGTCCTTGGTCAGGAATTCGAGCTTCTGCGCCATCCGCCGGCGGGTGACCGGGTCGTCCTTGTCGAGGCCCATCGCGACGGCCTCGCGATAATAGATGCTCTCGCGAATGAAGTGATTGATCAGGCCGTCGAGTTCCTGCCGGGTCGGCGGACGGGACCATCGCGCCTGCCAGGTCGCAATAAAACTGTCGACCTGAGCCTCGTCGACGACTATCCTGCGCTCGTCAGCACCACCCTCTTCGACCGGCGCCGCAAAGATGCCATAGGCGCCGTAGATGGCGGCACCTATCAGAAAAAAGTGCAGGAGGGGTTCACGTAACAGTTTCACTTCGAAATCCACCCTCAACTCATTCGCAAGTCGGGTTCGGCGCGATAGCACCGTAACCCAACGGAAATAGCCAAACTGTTGGGTTACGCGTCGCTAACCCAACTACGCTAGCTGTATCAATCGAGTCTGACCCGATTGACGCGACGCAGCAGGTTCATGTGCACTCGCCCAAACGCTCAGCCCTGCTTGGGCGTGTACCAGATCGGCGACGTAAAGGCCCGTTCGGTGATGGTCATCTTCGCGCCCTCCGGTGGTTTCACACCAAAGCGCTTGGCATCGTAGGCGGTCCAGCGCGGCGTCGGGATTTCGATCACCCGGGCGTAATAGAAGGCACGCTGGCCAGGATCGAATTCCGGGTCTTTCCAGACGGTGACCAGCTCGGAGGCACCAATGGTGTTGGTCCAGGTCGCATGCTCGATGTCGACCGTGCTGCCGACGGACGGCAGCCTGCCCTTGGCGTCCGGCTTGCGGTCACCGCTCCAGGCGACGTTATAGACCTTTTCATGCAGCTCGCCGTTGACGTCCTGCCAGCCTTTGATGATCTGAATACGATCCAGGTTTGCGCCGATGGGGTCTTTCAGGGCCGCGACCAGGAAGCTGGGGGCCTTACCCTGCGGTGCATCCTTGATATCACCGCCCATGGGCACACCCTTGCCGTAGCCGAGCTCGGCCAGACGGCGGGATTCGGTATCATTCTCATCGAAATCCCAGCCACCGAAGAAACGCACAATCATGCGCGTACCGGTGGTGCCATAGGTTTCACGGCGGTGCAACGCATCCCAGATGGACTTGCGGGTATTCTCTTCCGCCCACACCCCAGCATAGCCGGACGAGCCGACCTCCCAATCCATGATCTTCACGCCGGTCTTCTTGTTGTTCATGAAGGTCTTCTGCATGCGTTCCGGACTGGGTTCCTGTGGCGTCGTTTTGCCAAAGAAGTTCTCCTCCTCGACAGCGGCCAGGCCGGTGTGGGCATCGGTGCTGCCGATGATGCCGAACTTATAGGGGTTGGTGCCCAGCTTGGCCTCGAGCTTCAGGCCGTTCTTCAACGCGGAACGTGCATACTCGTACTCAAGCATCGACTTTTTCTTGGCCTGGCTGGCGTCCAGGTTGCCCTTGTCCCAGAGCTCGAAGTCGGCGAACTCGTCGTCGGGCGACAGGAACGGATGGGCCTCGCCGGTACCCTTGGTCTGGGTGATCTCGTACAGGCGTTCCCACTTTGCCCGCGCCTCGACATAGTTCTTGTCCACCTGCTTACCGGTGTAGGCCTTTTCGACCGGGAACATGATGCCGTTGGAAAGGTTGCCGTTGTGGGCAATGGCCAGCACACTCCCACCGGTCTTCTTCTCGTAATTGTCCATCCACTTCCAGAGATCGACCGGATTGGGACTGCCCGGCGGCATGATCGTGAAAGGCACGACCTGGGTCGCTCGGTCACCGCCATCACGGAAGATCACGTTACGGTGCATGTTGGCCCCCTTCACCAGCGAGGTCCATTCATAGCCGATCAGGGCGGTGAAGCGACCCGGCTCATTGAACTCCTCTGCGGCATCAATCGTCTCCTGCCAGGCATCGCGATAGGGCCGCGTGCCCGGT
>CBDTXT010000349.1:0-3830 GCA_965364465.1 uncultured Chromatiaceae bacterium | reverse complement strand
ACGCCGGCTCGATGCAGCTCGGGCACAACGCATTCCTGTTTGAAACAGTCACGAAGTCGGAAACACGGTCATGAAACGTACCTTTCAGCCAAGTCGCATAAAGCGGGTTCGCACCCATGGATTTCGCGCTCGCATGGCCACGCGCAGTGGACGCAAAGTGCTCAACGCACGGCGTGCCAAAGGCCGAGCCCGTCTGGTACCCTGAGGTTCGAAACGGACCGGGACCGGGCACCGCAGATACCGGACCGTCGGTTCCCGCGGACGGCACGGCTGTGTTCTGCCGCCGATTTTAAACGCGTTTTCGCCCGCCCCCGCCGCTCCGCAGATCGCTACTTCACGGTACTGGCCGTCAGTGGGCGAGCCGGGTCAAACGCGCGCATCGGTCTGGCCATATCCAAGAAACAGGCACGCCGGGCGGTGGATCGCAATCGCATCAAGCGCCTGGTACGCGAGCGATTCCGCCACCAGCGCCGGCAACTCGACAACCTGGATTTCGTGGTGATGGTGCGCAGTGCAGCCTTGTCGACCACCAATGCCCGGTTGGCTGCATCGCTGGCACGACACTTTTCGACGCTTGCCGGTGCAAGCCGAGGCGCTGCGCCACAAGACTGAAACCCCCTGCGATGCGCGGTGCGACCATAGCGGTTAAACTTCCGCCCTTCTCGCTGCAACAGATGCTGGATTCGACGCTTTCATATGGACAACGTTCGCTTATTGCTGTTCATGGCACTGGCCTTTCTTGGCATGCTGCTCTTCCAAGCCTGGCAGCAGGATTACGGGTCCGCCCGGCGAGCCAGCGCGGAACCCGTGCCTCCGTCCGCTGCGTCGGCCGATACGCCGCAGGCGCCCCAGCAGGCCGATATCGACAATGCCGCGCCGAGCGTGCCGGGCCTTGGCCCGGAAACCGCCAGCGATAGCAGTGCACGCCTGATCAAGGTCCGCACGGACATGCTGGACCTGGTCATCGATAGCCGTGGTGGCACGATCGTCGATGCACGCCTGGTGAAGTATCCGGTAGCCGTGGAGTTGCCCGATGAAAAGTACCGGCTGCTCAGTCAACGGCCATCCGACTATTTCATTGCGCAGTCTGGTCTGCTGGGCGCCGACGTCGAACGGACCCCAACCCACGAGGCAGTGTTCAGTGCCGCACAGGACAGCTACGAGCTGGCAGATGGTGAGGAGGTCCTGCCGGTGGAGCTTGTCTGGCGCTCACCCGACGGCTTGGTCGTAACCAAGCGCTATACCTTCAGACGCGGTACACATGCGGTGGAACTCGAACATCGGGTCGAAAACGCATCGGATACCGCTTGGACTGGTCGCGAATATCGCCAGTTGCAGCGTGGCGAACCCGCTGATTCGGGAAACGCCTTCATGTACACCTACACCGGCGGGGCCATCTACAGTCAACAGGACAAGTACCAGAAGTATGATTTCGACGAACTCGGTGAGGGCAAGCTCGACCGCGACGTGATCGATGGCTGGGTTGCAATGATCCAGCACTATTTCCTTGCGGCAATCGTGCCGCCGCGCGGCGAACAGCAGCACTTCTATGGCAAGCGCCTGCCAAGCGGGCGCGCGGTGATCGGTTCCTACACCCCGGCGAAGACCGTGGCACCGGGTGCTTCCGAGAACTTCGTTGGCACCCTGTTCATCGGTCCAAAGTTGCAGGCTGAGCTGGAGGCGTTGGCCGAGGGGCTCGACCTGACCGTCGACTATGGCTGGTTGGTGTTCATCGCGAAGCCGATGTATTGGATCCTCGAGCAGATTCAGAACATCGTGCACAACTGGGGGTGGACCATCATCATCTTTACCATTCTCATCAAGCTGGCCTTCTTCAAGCTGTCCGAGACGAGTTACCGGTCGATGGCGAACATGCGCAAGCTAACGCCGCGTATCCAGGCGCTCAAGGACCGCTACGGCGACGACAAACAACGTATGCAGCAGGCGATGATGGAGATGTACAAGACGGAAAAAATAAATCCGCTCGGCGGTTGTCTGCCGATGCTGGTACAGATCCCGTTCTTCATCGCGCTCTACTGGGTATTGCTCGAGAGTGTGGAATTGCGCCAGGCACCCTGGATCCTCTGGATTAAGGATCTTTCCATCAAGGATCCCTTTTTCGTGCTGCCGGTCATCATGGGAGTGTCGATGTTCGTGCAGCAAAAGCTCAATCCGCCGCCACCAGACCCGATGCAGGCCAAGATCATGATGGCGCTGCCCGTCGTGTTCACCGCGATGTTCGCCTTTTTCCCGGCGGGACTGGTGCTTTACTGGGTAGTCAACAATCTGCTTTCGATTGCGCAGCAATGGGTCATCAATAAGCGCATCGAAGACGGCGCCAAGGCGTAGAGCTGCGATCCCGCTGCGATGGCGGACCCGAGCGACGACACGATAGCGGCCATTGCCACGCCTGCGGGACGTGGCGCGGTCGGCATCGTCCGGCTTTCCGGCCGACGGGTCGGGGAGATCGGCCGGGCGATGCTCGGTCGTCTGCCCCGACCGCGCCACGCGCTGTACGCCGGGTTCAGGGATGCGCATGGGCGGATGATCGATCAGGGCGTCGCGCTGTACTTTCGCGCGCCCGCGTCCTTCACTGGTGAAGACGTGCTCGAGCTACAGGGGCACGGTGGGCCGGTGGTCATGGATATGCTGCTCCAGCGCAGCTTGGAACTCGGCGCACGCCTAGCGGAACCGGGCGAATTCGCGCGCCGGGCCTTTCTCAACGACAAAATCGATCTCGCGCAGGCCGAGGCGGTCGCCGACCTGATCGACAGCCAGACTCAGGCCGCTGCACGATCGGCCGTGCGCTCACTGAGCGGCGAGTTCTCCGAGCGGGTCCGCGTACTGATGGACGAGATCGTGCATTTGCGGGTGTTCGTCGAGGCGGCAATCGACTTTCCCGAGGAAGAAATCGATTTCCTCGCTGACGGACAGGTCGCGACACGGGTCGATCAAATCGATACAGGTCTCGCGGCGCTTTTGCGAAAGGCCCACACGGGTCGACTGTTGCGCGATGGCATGACGTTGGTGATCGCCGGGCTGCCAAATGCGGGGAAGTCCAGTTTGATGAATGCGTTGACCGGGCAGGACAGTGCGATCGTGACGCACCTCCCGGGCACTACCCGCGACGTATTGCGTGAGCAGATTGCGATCGACGGCTTACCGGTGCACATCATCGATACCGCGGGTCTGCGCGATCCCGATGACGTGGTCGAACGGGAGGGGGTAAGACGGGCCCGCGAGCAGATCGCGTGCGCGGATCATGCCTTATGGGTATTCGATGCCTACACCGACCCGGATGCCCGCGGGCTTACGGCCGCTGATTTGCCGGCGCGACTGGCGGTTACCCGGATACGCAACAAGGTCGATCTGACCGACACATCGCCCGGTTTGCACGATCATCTCGGTACCCCGGAGATCGCGTTATCAGCGAAGTGCGGCGAGGGTATCGATCTGTTGCGCAACTATATCAAGGCCCTGGTAGCGTTCGACGGTGCCGGCGAGGGAGACTTCAGCGCGCGAAGACGGCATCTCGAAGCGCTGACACGCGCGCAGCGGTGCTTGCACGATGGCCAACGGGCCTTGCTCCAGGGCCAGTCCGGCGAACTCCTCGCCGAGGACCTGCGCCAGGCGCACCTGGCATTGTCCGCGATCACCGGCGAATACTCTGCGGACGATCTGCTCGGCGAGATCTTCAGCAGCTTCTGTATCGGCAAGTGACGGCCTTCCGGTTCGTTGTCTCAGGGACCGGTCGAAGACGCCACACCAGGTCAGCCGGTTCGCGATGCCCCGCAGCATCTGCGGCGTCGCTATACCGATCCGGCTGCCGT
>CBDTXT010000348.1:0-3836 GCA_965364465.1 uncultured Chromatiaceae bacterium | reverse complement strand
TAGAACGCCTTCTGGGCCGGGTCGAATTCGGGGTCGGTCCAGACGGTGGCGAGTTCGGAGGCGCCGATGGTATTCGTCCAGTTGGCGTTCTCGATGTCGACCGTGTTGCCGACCGGCGGCACAACGCCGTTTGCATCGGCCTCGCGACCGACCGACCAGGCGACGTCGTAGACCTTTTCCTGCGTCTTGCCCTGTGCATCGAGCCAGCCCTTGACGATCTGTATCCGATCGAGATTGGCACCGAGCGGGTCGCGCAACGCGTAGACCATGAAGGTCGGCGCGCCTTCACCTGAGCGCGGACCCAGGTCGCTTCCCATCGGCACGCCCTTCTCGTAGCCACGGAAGGCCGGCTGGCGACTTTTCAGATCGTCCTCAGTGTAGTTCCAACCGCCGAAGAAGCGCACCATCATGCGCGTGCCGGTGGTGGCGTAGGTCTCCTTGCGAGCCATGGCGTCCCAGATCGCTCCGCGGGTGTTCTCCTGCGCCCAGACCCCGACCAGCCCCGAGGCGACGAGCTGATAGCCCTCGAACGTCCCGTGCTCCGTCTTGGCAAACGGATGGTCCATGCGATCAGGCTTCGGCTCCACGTTGGTCGCCTTGCCGAAGAAGTTGTCCTCCTCGATGGCCGATAGCGCGGTGTGGCTGTCGGTCGAGCCGACCATCCCGAACTTGTAGGGGTTGGTGCCGAGACGGCTCTCCAGCAGGAGGCCGTTCTTTAGCCCCTCGCGGGCATATTCATACTGCAGCATCTCCGGGGTCTTGGCCTCCGACAGGTCCAGGTTGCCGGCGTCCCAGGTCTCGTAGTCGGCGAAGGCGTCATCCGGCGACAGCAACGGGTGCGTCTCGCCGTCGCCCTTGATCTGTGTGGCCTCGTACAGCGGCTCCCATTTCGCGCGGGCCTCGACGTAAGCCGCATCGAGCGGACGGCCGGTGTACTGCGCGTCCACGGGGAACATGATCCCGTTGGAGAGGTTGCCGTTGTGAGCGATCGCGAGCGCGTCGCCGCCGGTCTTCGCCTCGTAGTTTTCGAGCCACTTGTACAGGTCGAGCGGGTCGGTGGAGCCGATTGGCGCCTGCGTCGTATAGGGCACGACCTGCCCGGCCTTGTCGGCGCCGTCGCGGAAGATGACGTTGCGGTGCAGGTTGTTGCCGTTGACCAGCGAGGTCCACTCGAAGCCGATCAGGGTCGTGAAGCTGCCGGGGTCGTTGTACTGTTCGGCCGCTGCGACTACCTCCTCCCAGATCGTCTTGTAGGTCCTGCCTCCCGGCGAGTACTCGGCCATCATCTCCGGGTCGATTTTGCCCTGCGAAAACGTTCCGATCAGGTCCAGCGCCGCGGCGGCGGAGGCATCACCACCCTTCTGAAGGCCTTCGTACCACCTCTTCGCCTGCTCGAACTTGATGATTTCGGGCTTTCCCGCTTCGAGATCGTTGAAAAAGCCCATGCCGTCCGAGTGATCAGCGATCACCAGCCAGTCGAGCGGGCGGCTGAGCTTGGCGGGCTGGCCGCTCGAGGCGATCACCTCCTGGCCGCTGGCAAACCGGTAGGCCTCCTCGAGACCGAGCCGCGCACCGAACAGCCCGGCATCCATGGAGAGCCCGGTGTGCAGATGCGTGTCCCCCCAGAAAACGCGGTCGGGGAATCTGCGCTGGGCATAGGGAGAGTAGGCCTTGCCGGGATAGAGATCGGAGAGCGATTCGCCGGACGGGACGAACTGGGCCAGCGCCCCCCCCGCAACGAGCAGCGACGCCGAGGCGATCAGGGTAAATGCCGCGGCCGGTTGCATCCAGTGTCGATCAGTCGTCATGGTTCTGCTCCGCTGGGGGGAATTCCTTTTTGATTGTAGGGGATTGGATTGAGAAATGCTCGGCAAGGCGCGTATCCGCCCGCGGTATCGTGACAGGCACTCCGGGGCCTCCCCGACATCCCGACCCGGTAGGGTGGTCGCCCGCTTCACTGGGCGGTGATAAGTTGACCCCTGCAATCGGCAGACGATGACGGTTCGATGTCGAGGAACCATCGCGGCGGCAACGTGCTTCAGTGATCAGCAGGGCGCAATCAATCAAGACCCGCAGCGAACGCGGAAATCAGGTCCGCACCGGGCGTCAGCGGCCTGGCAACGCCTGCGCCCATTCAGCCAAACTCGTAGCTACGATAGCGCGCTTCGTTGCCAGGGCAGCTGCGCAGCTGATCCGCAACCATAGGGGAACAGGCGTCGCGTGGAAGTTAAACAAAGAGACTTTAAGGAAGCGGTCGATCATGGCATCCTCGAACCCGATCAGGCCGATGGCCTATGGGCTTTCCTGACCGAGCGTCAACGCGCCAGGCCGCGCTTCAGCCTTACTCACATCCTTTTTTACTTCGGCGGCTTGATCGCCATAGGGGCCATGTCACTGTTCATGACCCTGGGTTGGGAACGATTCGGTGGTCTGGGTCTGTTCGCAATCGCGCTGGCCTATGCGGCGGCTGGCATTGCCCTGTTGCACTATTTCCGAGACCGGAAACAACTGCCGATCCCGGCTGGGATTATGGCGGCATTCGTGGTGGTGCTCGCGCCGTTGGCCATCTATGGCCTGCAGGTGGAGCTGGGTTACTGGGCTGGCGAGCACGCGTTCCGTGCGTTCCATACGCACATCGACTGGGCCTGGTTGTTCATGGAATTGGGCACCCTGGCGGTAGCTGCAATCATGCTGTGGCGCTATCGAATGCCGTTCTCGGTGATGCCGCTGGCGATCGTGCTCTGGTACATGAGCATGGACTTGGTGCCCATGCTATTCGGAACCTGGGATGGGGTGCATGACCACCAACAATGGCAGGCATACTGGGATTTCCGGAAATGGGTCTCCCTGTGGTTCGGTCTGGCGATGGTGCTGTTCGCGCTGTTCGTCGATCTGCGCACCCGGCATGGGCGCCAGGATTTTGCCTTCTGGCTGTACTTGTTCGGCATGCTGGCATTCTGGGGCGGTTTGTCTTCGATGGACTCGGACAGCGAGCTCAGCAAGTTCCTCTACTGCTGCATCAACCTGGTGCTAATCGGCGTCGGTGCCATACTCGGCCGGCGCGTGTTCGTGGTGTTTGGCGGATTGGGCGTAGCCGGCTACCTGGGACACCTGGCGTACGACGTGTTCGAGGATAGCCTGTTGTTTCCTTTCGTGCTGACCCTTATCGGGCTTGCCGTGATCTTACTCGGCGTGATCTGGCAGCGTCACGAGGCTGATGTCACCCGGCGCCTGCGGTCGCTGCTACCTGCAGAATTGAGAGAACTGCTGGCGAGCCGCGGCTGATGTTCTGGGCGCAACGCCTCAAGCGGGTCTTCGGCATCCATATCACGACCTGTCCGGCCTGCGGTGGGGCCGTGCAGATCATTGTGTATCGAACATTCCGGTCTCTATGTCGATACCCAAGTCCTTCGATTCGATCGGGATGTCCCAGGAACAAACGCGTTTCAGGGCAGTCATCTCAAAACGATAGGCGCGCACGCAACCCTGCGACCCAGATGAAGTCGTTTTCCGGATTCAAAGCGGGATGCTTGATCAGCTGGATATCCGGCGTAATTGCCAGTTGCTCCGCGAGCTGCAGCCGGTAGTAGGTCTCAACGGTGTATTGATCCTTCGCATCGGTGCCGAACGTCGCCCTGTTTGGCCGGCCCCAATTCAACCCGAGACCCAGGACGCCCTTTCCTTCCGGCGGATCATAGGCGAAACCTGCGCTGACCGATCTTTGCAATGGTGCGCCGCCGTCGTCGGCATAGCCGATGCGCACGAAAGGCAGCCACCGCTGATCCAGCTTCCTGCTGAACGAAAACGCAGCACCCCACCCATCCGGGATGCCGGCC
>CBDTXT010000347.1:0-3841 GCA_965364465.1 uncultured Chromatiaceae bacterium | reverse complement strand
AGCCGTTGCCGCCGTCGCCGGCCTCGACCGTGATCACCGCCTCATCGACGAACTTCATCGCTTGCTCACCCCGCCGCTGCGTACCCGCCTGAAAACAAAAAAGCCCCGTCGCGCGACGAGGCCTTTTTGGCAGATCCGCTCGCTGTCGATTCAGGCCGGATCGACGCTCACAAACTTGCGACTTCTCGGACCCTTTGTCTCGAAGCGGACCACGCCGTCGGCCTTGGCGTAAAGCGTGTGATCACGGCCGCAACCTACGTTCACACCGGGGTGCATACGGGTCCCACGCTGGCGAAGAATGATGCCACCCGCAGCAATCGTCTGACCGCCAAATACCTTTACGCCGAGGCGTTTGGATTCGGAATCGCGGCCGTTCTTGGAGCTGCCGCCTGCTTTCTTGTGTGCCATGCTGGAACCTCCCTCAACCGGCGCTGATGCCGGTCACCTCGATCTCAGTGAACGCCTGGCGATGGCCCTGGCGCTTCATATGGTGCTTGCGACGACGGAACTTCACGATCGTCACCTTCTTGCCCCGGCCGTGGCTCTTGACCGTGGCGGTCACCTTGCCGCCTTCGAGGAACGGCGCACCGACCTTGATATCGTCGCCATCGGCCACCATCAGGACCCGATCCAGCTCGACGCTGGCACCTGTTTCTGCGTCGAGCTTTTCCACCTTGAGGGTGGAACCCTGGGCAACCCGGTATTGCTTGCCTCCGGTCTGGATAACGGCGTACATGACCGTGAAATCTCCCTTGAAAATCGCAATCGTCCGCCGAATCGGCCGGCGGAAAGACGCGAAATTCTATAGGGCAGTGTGGCCACCGTCAACTGCAGGCGAGACATGCCCACGCCCGCAGACGGCTTGACAGGACAAATCGGCATTCCTAGGATGCGCCGCAGTGTCTTCCCTCCACCCCTGTCCCTTATGGATTTTCCCAGCATTCGCGAGCTGATAGAGGACGACCTCAAGGCTACCGATGCCCTGATCCTCGACCGGCTCAGCTCCGATGTCGCCCTGGTCAACCAGGTGGGGCACTACATCGTGAACAGCGGCGGCAAGCGGCTGCGGCCGATGATCGTGCTGTTGGGGGCTCGCGCACTGGGGTATCAGGGACGCGCCCACATCGACCTCGCCGCTATTGTCGAGTTCATCCACACCGCGACGCTGCTGCACGACGACGTGGTTGACGACTCCGATCAGCGTCGCAACCGGGACACCGCAAACGCGGTCTGGGGCAACGCGGCCAGCGTGCTGGTGGGCGATTTTCTGTACTCGCGGGCCTTTGAAATGATGGTTGCGGTCGATTCGATGCGAGTGATGGAGGTGATGGCGCACGCAACGAACCGGATCGCCGAGGGGGAAGTGCTCCAGCTGCTCAACTGCAACGATCCGGATACCAACGAAGACCGCTACCGGGAGGTGGTCCTGCGCAAGACCGCGACGCTGTTCGAGGCCGGGGCCCGGCTCGCGGCGATCGTCAGCGGAGGCGACGACCCGGTGGAACGGGCGCTCGGCGATTACGGCCGGCATCTCGGGATGGCATTCCAGATGATCGACGATGCGCTCGACTATGGCTCTGCCGGCTCCGACATCGGCAAGAATCTGGGCGACGACCTGGCCGAAGGCAAACCGACCCTGCCGTTGATTCGCGCAATCGACCAGACCCCACCGGAAACACAGAAAATGCTGCGCGACGTGATCGAGAATGGCGGTGCCGAGCGAGTCGACGAGGTAATTGCAGCGATTGAATCGACCGATGCGATCGCTTACACTGCGGGGCTCGCGACAGCAGAGGCAACCGAGGCGAAGCAGGCCTTGGACGCGCTGCCCCCGTCGGCTTTTCGAAGCGCCCTGGAGGTCCTTGCAGACTTCTCGGTGGAACGCTCGTTCTGACCACGTCGCAATTCGGAGTGTAGCTCAGCTTGGTAGAGCACCGCCTTCGGGAGGCGGGGGTCGAAGGTTCGAATCCTTTCACTCCGACCATCTTCGAGAAAGCAGCCTTCGTGGCTGCTTTTTTGCGCCGAACCGACCGAACCCTGGTCTTCGCGCTAGCCCGGCCACAGTTCGTCGCCGCCTTATGGACCGGCCTCCTGCTGGTCGGCCCCGCGCTGGCGATGGGTCACTATCGCTGTTGCGCAGCTCGACGATCGAGGCGAGCCCGTCAGGCTGTCCGCATGCTGGGGCAGCTTACGCGACCGGCGCGGACACGCGGCTCGTTGCGCGCCCCGCTTGGTCTGGGCAAAGGCCGTTCAGAGGATGTCGTAGCCACGCTCCTCGTGCATCACGATGTCCAGACCCTCGATCTCCTGCTCATCGCTGACCCGCAGGCCGAGCAGCGCGCCGACCAGCTTCAGGATAACGAAAGTCACAGCGGCAGTGAATGCAACCGTGGCCAGTATTCCGACCAGCTGCACATAGAGCTGGCCACCCATGCTGTCGATATTGTCGGCAAAGCCGTAACCGCTGAATACGCCGAGCCCGGTCGCAGAAAAGACTCCGGCCATCAGGGTACCCAGGATCCCACCGACACCGTGCACCGGAAAAACGTCGAGCGAATCGTCGATCTTCAACACGCGCTTGATAAAGAGTGTTGCATTGAAGCAGACGATACCTGCCAAGACGCCGATGATCAGCGCCCCGCCAGGACCGACGAAGCCGGAAGCCGGCGTTATCGTACCGAGGCCCGCGACCATGCCGGTGACTGCACCAAGCGCGCTGGGTTTGCCGAACTTCAGCCATTCCATTGTCAACCAAAGCATCGCGCCCGCCGCCGCAGAGATGTGCGTGACCAGCATCGCCATTGCGGCATCGCCGTTGGCGGCCAACGCGCTGCCGCCATTGAAGCCAAACCAACCCACCCAGAGCATGCCGGCGCCCATCACCGTCATGGTCATGTTGTGCGGCGGCATCGCTTGCCCAGGGAAACCGCGCCGCGGACCCAGTACGAGCGCGGCGACTAGCGCGGCGACACCAGCCGTGATATGCACCACCGTACCGCCTGCGAAGTCGTAAAGACCCATCTCGCCAAGCCAGCCGCCGCCCCAGACCCAGTGGGTAACCGGTACGTAAACCAGTAGGAGCCACAGCGCACTGAACAGCAGCATCGAGGAAAACTTCATGCGCTCGGCGAATCCGCCGACGATCAGCGCAGGCGTGATGATCGCGAAAGTCATTTGAAACAGCATGAACAACGACTCGGGTATGTCGCCGGACACGGTGTCGCGTCCGACACCGGCCAACATCACCTTGCTAAAATCCCCGATCCAGGCATTGCCCTCCCCGAATGCGAGGCTGTATCCGACGATTAGCCAGAGAATCGAGACCGTGCCGGCAATCGCGAAGCACTGCATCAACACCGAGAGCACGTTCTTGCTGCGCACCAAACCGCCGTAAAACAGCGCCAGACCCGGCAGCGTCATGAAAAGCACCAACGCGGTCGAGGTCAGGACCCAGGCCGTATTGGCACCGTTGGCGACCGCCTCGTCGGCCAGGGCGCTGCCGCAGAGCAGCAATGAGGGCAACGCCGTCCCAGCCAGGCGTTTCGCGGTGATTGCTTTCATGTATTCCCCGTCTGTGAAAATGTTCTGCTTAGCGAGCGAAAAAAAGCGCTCGGCATGCGTATGCAGAAGCCGTGCCACAGAACGAAGGAGCCCAGATAGGGGGCAAGCCGGCATTGCCAGCGCGCTGAGCGCGGGGCAGATGCACCATAAATGTGCGCGCACCGTCGAACCTGGTCCGTAACGGTGCATAAAAATAGGCCGGCGCACCCGCACGGGGCGCCGGCCAATCACCAAGGGGAGTCTCAACGAACTCTGTGTTCGTTGCGGGGCATCTTGCCCA
>CBDTXT010000346.1:0-3850 GCA_965364465.1 uncultured Chromatiaceae bacterium | reverse complement strand
CGGCGGGTCCTTGAGCAACGCGACCAGCGCGTCGACCTGCTCGGCGGTCAGTGGAAGCGGGGGGATACCCAGGGCGCCGCGTTCTTCGACGTGTTGGCGGTAGGCTTCGAGCATGAGTGCACCTCTTTCGCAGTGTCGGGGATGACGACCGAAGTCTAGTCGGCCGCCGCCCGTCGGGTGATGGATCCGTTGACAGGCCGCACCATGCCCCACGCACGGCGTCGGGGCAGCGGCTTACCTCGTGTGATGCGGCGCAACATAGCAAAGCTGATTACATACGTATAATGGATACTTTGCATAGATAACATGCGTTTTCTGCATCTATGGATTTGACACTGGTCCGTTCCTTTCTCGCAGTCGCCGAAACCGGTGCGATCACCGAGGCCGCCGAGCGCATCGGCATCACCCAGCCCGCGTTGTCGCGCCGTATCCAGCAGCTCGAGGAGCAGCTCGGCGTCCGCCTGCTCGAGCGCGGCCGCAAAGGCGCACTACTCACCGACATCGGCCGTCTGGTGCAGACCGAGGCACAGGGCATCGTCGCCCGCTACGAGCAGATGCGCGAAATGGTCGCCAGCCACCAACGCCTCGAGGGCGGCACGGTGCGCATCGGCGGCGGCGCGACCGCGGTGTCGTTCATACTGCCCGAAGCGATTGCGGCATTTCAGGCGGCCCACCCGCGGGTCCGCTTCCAACTGCGCGAGGCGGGCAGTAGCGAGATTGCCGATGACGTGGTCGCTGGGCGTCTCGAGCTCGGGGTGGTGACGCTGCCGGGGCGCGACCGGGAACTGGTGGTGAGCCCATTGGCCACCGACCGCATCGTGCTGGTCGCACGCCATGATCACCCGCTGGCCCGACGCCCGAGGATCCGAATCCAGCAGTTGGCGGATCAGGGCTTCGTGGCATTCGAGGCCGGCAGCGCGCTGCGCCAGATCATCGACAGCAAGCTGCGCGAGGCCGGCGTCGAGGTGAACGTGGTTATGGAGTTGCGCTCGATTCCGGCTATCCTGCGCATGGTCTCGACCACCGGCAACCTCGCGTTCGTCAGCCAGCTTGGCATGGAGCAGGCGGCCGACGTGGTCGCGCTGTCGGTGCAGGGTCTGCGCATCGAACGCCGGCTCGCGGTCATCGCGCGGCGGGGCGTGGGCTTGTCACCGGCCGCGCGGGTCTTCGCGCAACGCCTGCAGGCCTGAGGCAAAAGGCGTAACATTCCGACCCGGTCGGCTGTCCCGGCATGTTGATCATTAACCGGATTAATACCCGCTGTGTTGACAGTCCTTTTCCTTGATACAAAAAATGACCGATTAAACCTAAAAAACGCAAACGTTCCTGGAGGATGAGTCATGTCAGAGGTCAAGACCTACCCGGTGCCCGCCAATTTCGCGGCCCAGGCCAATGTCACCGCCGAGCAATACGAGGAAATGTACAAGCGATCGGTCGACGATCCCGCCGCTTTCTGGGGTGAGCAGGCCGAAAAATACCTGAGCTGGTTCAAAAAATGGGACACGGTGCTCGACTGGTCTTTCGGCCATGACGATCTCCACATCAACTGGTTCAAGGGCGGCAGACTGAACGTCGCCTACAACTGCCTCGACCGCCACCTCGAAAGCCGCGGCGACCAGGTCGCGATCATCTGGGAGGCGGACGACCCGAATGTCGATCGCAAAATCACCTACCGCGAACTGCATGACGAGGTGTGTCGGTTCGCCAACGTGCTCAAGGACCGCGGTGTCAAGAAGGGCGACCGCGTCTCGCTGTACCTACCGATGGTTCCGGAGGCGGCGGTGGCGATGCTGGCCTGCACCCGCATCGGCGCCGTGCACTCGGTCGTGTTCGGCGGCTTCTCGCCCGACGCGCTGAAAGACCGCATCAACGATGCCGAATGCAAGGTCGTCATCACCTCCGACCAGTCCATGCGCGGCGGCAAGAAGGTACCGCTGAAGGCGAATGCCGACAAGGCACTCGAGTCCTGCCCGCAGGTCGACACCTGCATCGTCGTGCAGCGCGGCGGCGACCCGGTGCACTGGGTCGACGGGCGCGATGTCTGGTATCACGAGGCGGTTGCCGCCGCGTCCGCCGAGTGCGCGGCAGAAGAGATGGAGGCCGACGACCCCTTGTTCGTGCTCTACACGTCCGGTTCCACCGGCAAACCGAAGGGCGTGCTGCACACCACCGGCGGCTATCTGCTGCAGGCGGCGATGACGCACAAGACCGTGTTCGACTACAAGGACGGCGAGGTCTACTGGTGCACGGCCGATGTCGGTTGGGTCACTGGCCACAGCTACATCGTTTACGGCCCGCTGGCCAACGGCGCGATCACACTGATGTTCGAGGGTATCCCGACCTACCCCGACATCTCGCGTTTCTGGCAGGTCTGCGACAAGCACAATGTCGCGACCTTCTACACCGCACCAACCGCGATCCGATCCCTGATGGGGGCGGGCGAGGAGCCGGTGAAGAAGACCAGCCGCAAATCGCTGCGCCTGCTCGGCACCGTCGGCGAGCCGATCAACCCCGAGGCCTGGGAGTGGTACTACCATGTCGTCGGCGACGAGCGCTGCCCGATCGTCGATACCTGGTGGCAGACCGAGACAGGCGCGCACATGCTCACCCCGCTGCCCGGTGCCACGCCGCTCAAACCCGGTTCCGCAACACGGCCGTTCTTCGGCGTCCAGCCCTGCCTGCTCGACGATCAGGGCAACGAGATCGACGGCAACCCGGCCGAGGGCAACCTGGCGATAAAGCACCCCTGGCCGAGCATGATGCGCACCGTCTACGGCGATCACAAGCGCTTCTTCGAGACCTACTTCGCAATGTTCCCCGGCTACTACTTCACCGGCGACGGCGCACGCCGCGACGAGGACGGCTACTACTGGATCACCGGTCGCGTCGACGACGTGCTGAACGTGTCTGGCCATCGCCTCGGCACGGCAGAGATCGAATCGGCGCTGGTATTGCACGACAAGGTCGCCGAGGCTGCCGTGGTCGGGTATCCGCACGATCTGACTGGCCAGGGCATCTACGCCTATGTGACGCTGATGGCCGGCGAAGAGGGCACCGACGAGCTCAAGACAGAGCTGGTCAAGCTGGTGCGTGCCGAGATCGGGCCGATCGCCAAGGTCAACCTGATCCAGTGGGCACCCGGGCTGCCGAAGACTCGGTCGGGCAAGATCATGCGGCGCATCCTGCGCAAGATCGCGGCCAACGAGTTGGAAAACCTCGGCGACACCTCGACCTTGGCGGACCCGACCGTGGTGGACAATCTGATCGGCAATCGCGAGAACAAATAGGTCCCCCGACGGTGCGGGCCTCTGCGACTGCAGTGCGCCCGCGACCACGACTGGCCCGGCCACAGCGCCGGGCTTTTTCTCGCGGGGATTGAGATTGTCCGCGTTTCGCAAGACCGGCTGAACGCGTCTTGCAGACGGTCGGGCGCCGCCTGCCCAGACCAAACCGCATCGCCCGCCATCCGGGCACCTCGCGGGCCTCTTCGTTTTCCGCCTAACGTCCCGGCACGAGTTGTCCAAGCCGACCGGCGGGTAGCGCAAAGCCCCGGCTAACGGGAATGGCACTTACTTGAGCCGATACGGGTTGTTTCTGGAGGAAACGTCGGTGGCATGGATGCCGCCGTCGAGCCTACATGGACGTATTTACGGTGTTTTCCGCAAGAAATGACCCGTGTCGGTGGGCCAACTACCCGACGATCACCGTTAAGTTAAGTGCCATTACCCCTAATGGGCCCATACACCTCGGATAACCGGAGTCAGTTCATCGACCATCGCGTGCAGGCCTATCGCGCTCTGCAGAAGCCATTTGGCATGGTGACGTCGATGTCACGGAAGGGAAATCGCTC
>CBDTXT010000345.1:0-3880 GCA_965364465.1 uncultured Chromatiaceae bacterium | reverse complement strand
GCTCGGGTGGTCGCGCCGACCAGCGTGAACGGCGGCAGGTCCACCTTGATCGATCGCGCGGCCGGCCCCTCGCCGATCATGATATCCAGCTGGAAGTCCTCCATCGCCGGATACAACACCTCCTCGACGACCGCGCTCAGACGGTGGATCTCGTCGACGAACAGTACGTCGTGCGGCTCGAGATTGGTCAGCAACGCGGCCAGGTCGCCCGGGCGCTCCAGCACCGGGCCCGAGGTCTGACGCAGGTTGACGCCCATCTCGTTGGCGATCACGTGCGACAGCGTGGTCTTGCCCAGACCGGGCGGACCGAAGATCAGCACGTGATCGAGCGCCTCGCCACGGTCACGCGCGGCCGGTATGAAGATCTCCATCTGCTCGCGCACCGCGGGTTGGCCGACGTACTCGGCCAGGGTCTTGGGCCGGATGGCGCGATCGATCGCCACGTCTTCCGTGGCGGACTGGGCGCTGATGAGGCGATCTGCGTCTTGCATGGCGTGATTATGTCTAAAGCCGGGCGCCGCTTCGAGTGCTTAATCGCTGCAGCCCGGCGACGGACGCGGGCTAGTTCACGCTGCCCTTCAGCGCGGCCCGGATAATCGACTCGGTGTCCATGCCGTCCTCGAACACCTTGCTGACCATCCGGCTTGCCTCGGGCGGCCGGTAGCCGAGCGCGATCAGCGCACTCACCGCATCCTGGTCCGCGGCCGACGCCGCGCCGCCGGCGACCGCGACGGCCGTGTCGCCGGCGGCGCCGGGCAGCTTCTCGAGCTTGTCGCGCATCTCGACGACCAGGCGTTCCGCGGTCTTCTTTCCGACCCCGGGCAGGCGAGTAAGGCCCGCGATGTCGCCGGCATTGACGGCCTGGCTGAACTCCTCCGACGTCATGCCGGACAGCACCCCGAGCGCCATCTTGCCGCCGACCCCGCTGACCTTGAGCAGCGCACGGAACAGGGTGCGATCGTTCTCGCGTGCGAAGCCGTACAGCACATGGGCGTCCTCGCGCACCGCCAGATGGGTGTGCAGCGTGACCTCGGCATCGTCGTGCGGCAGCACATAGAAGGTCGACATCGGGGCCTCGATCTCGTAGCCGACCCCGTTCACGTCGAGCAGCAGGAAGGGTGGCTGCTTGCTCAGGACCCTGCCGCGCAGGCGTCCGATCACCGGGTGACTCCGATATGGCGCCGGGTCGCCTGGCTGTGCGCATGGCACAGCGCGATCGCCAGCGCATCCGATTCGTCCAGCGCGAGGCTGCCCTGCATACCCAGGATCATCCGGACCATGTGCTGCACCTGTTCCTTTTCGGCCCTGCCGTTGCCGACCAGCCCCTGCTTGACCGCGGCCGGGGTGTACTCGAACACCGGCACGTCGTGGGTGACGACCGCGCTGATCGCCGCGCCGCGCGCCTGACCGAGCTTGAGCGCGGAGGCCGCGTTGCGCGACACGAAGACCTGCTCGATCGCGACCTCGCCCGGCCGCCATTCATCCAGCACCGCGCAGATGCCGCTGAAGATCTCGCCCAGGCGCACCGGGAAGCCTCCCGAGACCGTGCGTATGCAGCCCGAGCCGAGGTGCCGACTCTGCGTGCCGTCGGTTTCGATCACACCGTACCCGGTTACCCGGGAGCCGGGATCGATGCCCAGTACGCGGGTCACGCCTCGAGCGCTTCCATGATCTCCGGCGCGATGTCGGCATTGGTGTAGACGTCCTGCACGTCGTCGAGGTCCTCGAGGAAGTCGACCAGGCGGATCAGCTTTTCCGCACCGTCGCGGTCGAGCGGAGAATTGGTGTCGGCCTCGAACGTGACCTCGGCGTTGTCCGGCTCATGGCCGGCGTCGCGCATCGCGGCCAGCACGTCGGAGAAGTCGTCCGGCAAGGCATAGACGTCGATCGAGCCGTCGTCGTTGGTGACCACGTCGTCGGCACCGCCCTCGAGTGCCGCCTCCATGATCGCATCCTCGTCGGCGCCCGGCCCGTAGCTGATGATGCCCTTCTTGTTGAACATATAGGCGACCGAACCGTCGGTGCCCAGGTTGCCGCCGTGCTTGGTGAAGGCGTGGCGCACCTCGGAGGCGGTGCGGTTCCGGTTGTCGCTGAGGCAGTCGACGATGATAGCGACGCCGCCCGGGCCGTAGCCCTCGTAGCGGATCTCGTCGTAGTTGGCGTCGTCTTCACCACCGGCACCGCGTTTGATCGCGCGCTCGACCGTGTCGTTCGGCATGTTCGCGCCGCGGGCCTTGTCCACGGCCAGGCGCAGGCGCGGGTTGGCGTTGATGTCTCCACCCCCCTCCTTCGCCGCGACCGTGACTTCACGGATCAGTTTCGACCAGAGTTTGCCGCGCGCCTTGTCGTTGGCGGCCTTCTTGTGTTTGATGTTGGCCCATTTGCTGTGACCTGCCATGCCCCACCTCGTTGCAATGCCTGGAACTGGGCGCGAAACCGCGCAGATCGCGGAATTTTATCATTGCTGCCGCAACGCGACAGCGCGCCTGTCGGGGCTCGGACCGAATCCCGCAGGCATAGCCCAGTTGAACAGCCCCGTCGCGCGTGTAACCATCGCGCTCCCCGTGATGGAGGACTGGCGTGAGCGAGCAACCCAAAGGCCCGATACCGACCGAGATCAATCTTCATCGGAAGTCCCGCCTGCTGAACATCAGCTTTTCCGATGGCAGGCGCTTTTCGCTGCCGTGCGAGTACCTGCGCGTGCATTCCCATGCGGCCGAAGTGACGAGCCGAAGCTCGCCGGAAACCGGCAAGGAAACGGTGAATATCGACCGGATCGAGCCCCAGGGCAGCTATGCGATCCGGATTGCGTTCGACGATGGACACGACACCGGCATCTATTCCTGGGAGACGCTTTACGACCTCGGCGTGAACCAGGAGAAGAACTGGCAGGCCTACCTCGACCGCCTGGCCGCGGCTGGTTACGACCGCAGCGGTGCAAGGCTGGCCGGTGCCCCGGACGCCGAACGCAAGATCAAGGTGCTGTATTTCAACTACCTGGCCAACAAGCTGCGCAAGGAGTCCGAAGAGCTCACGCCGCCGGCCGGGGTCGAGACGGTCGAGCATCTGCTCGCCTGGCTGCGTCGGGTGAAAGGCGACCGCGGATACCTGCTGGCCGACGATGCGGTGCGGGTGACCGTGAATAAACAGTTCGCCGAGCCGTTCACGAGGCTCGATCCGGGCGACGAGATCGGCATCGTGCCCAACTCGCCCAACCCGCCCCCCGCCCCGGCGGTACCGAAACGCTCGCACGACGACTGGTAGGCGGGCTGCTGACCGCCGGCCACGGTCAGCCTGTTCAGCGGTCTGTCCGATGACGATCGACTGCAGGTACGAATCGAGTCCGGTCGCCGCCCGCTCGGTCAGACAGCACAACGGACAGCGACCGGGCAGATGTCGCGCGGCGACAAAACGCAGTGCCCACGACGCATAAGGTCCGCATCGCTGCGTCCGTCAGGACTACAATTCCCATCAAGGCTTCTGGCCAGCGCTCCGGGCTAGCGAGGCAATGCGGCCTGGGCGGGGCGCGGAATCCTCCCGACACACGTTTGGCTTTTGCGAAGGTGGAACAGTCGGCGGCACCACCCCACAACACCACGGTGGTCTTGTCGAGGTAACGCCATGTCGGGGTGCCAGGCCACCAATGCTGGCCTGTGTAGGCGAACATCGTAATATCTGTTGCGGACATCCGCGAGTGGCATCGCTGTACGCGTATCCCGTGAGAGTGCGGACAGCTATGGCAAGTCAGGCAGAAAAAAACCCTCCACCGGCACAGGCCGGGGAGGGTTTTTTTAGTTAGCGCAATCTGCGCATGACCAAAGCTGCTTGAAGCTTGGTCAGTCTATGCAGTGGAGTTGGATGGTGACGAAGATATGGATGT
>CBDTXT010000344.1:0-3910 GCA_965364465.1 uncultured Chromatiaceae bacterium | reverse complement strand
TTTCTGCCTGCGGGCTTAGCCGATTTATCTGCGTTTCCCGTGACACCGGGATGTGCCATCAGAACGCAAATCGGATCTGCGCCGCAGCGTCAGCTGATTGAGCCAGGATGGCGCTAATCAGCGTTTCCTTAGACCGAATGGCACTTGCTTAAGCCGATACGGGTTGTTTCTGGAGGAAACGTCGGTGGCATGGATGCCGCCGTCGAGCCTACATGGACGTATTTACGGTGTTTTCCGCAAGAAATGACCCGTGTCGGTGGGCCAACTACCCGACGATCACCGTTAAGTAAGTGCCATTGTCCTTAGACCGGATCCTTGAACAATAGCTCTATATAGTTGCGACACTGCACCAGCTGTTCTGACGCCAGCTTCGGTTCCTTCATCAGCTTTGCCAGGATGAATGCCCCCTCGAAGGTCGTCAGCACATGATCGGCGACCTGGTGGTGCTCGACCGGGATGCGCGGCGGATACTCGGCTGCGACCTGCTTCACCTTCGTCGTCAAATGATCACGCCAGAAGTGCATCATCCGTTCGACCCGTGCCATCACCTGCGGCGAAATCGCGCCACTCTGGTAGCAGTACGAGGCATACAGGCAGCCCGGGAACGGCTCGTCGAGCTGCTCGGCCATTTCGATGAACAGACCGACGAAGATCAATAGCTGCTGCAGCGGGTCGCGCGCCAGCTGTTCCGCCTTCGAGATCGCATCGAAAAAATGGTGCTGGTCCTGGTCGGCATAGCGTTCGATCAGCGCGGCCGCGAGATCGGGCTTGGTCTTGAAATGGTAGAAGAAGGTCCCCTTGGTCACGCCGGCCTGCTCGATCACCCTCTCCACGGATGTCCCGGCGAGCCCGATGTCGAGCACCATCTGCTGGGCCACGTCCATGATCCTGGTCCGCGTCCGTGTTCCGTCTCTGGGCATGCCGCACGCTCGCTCTCACCAACCCTGCCTATAGTCTAGCCCGGCACGGTACACCGACCGCGCAGCATAACTGTACCGCCGGTCAGAAACGCAGCAGCTGCAGACCAGCGGCCTGCGAACGGGCGCGCGGAGGACAGGAAATAAGTAGTTAAAACAGATGATTAGGCGATCGGAGATTCTTTTCGTTTTTGTATTGAAGCCCGAAACCGGTGCCACCTAGGCTTACCTCACAGCCCAGACGAAACCGCTCAGCAAGGAGATCATCATGTGCAATGCCTGCATTCCGACCCCAACCCCGATCGAAGCCACCGAGGCCTTTGCGGACCAACTGCTGGGCATGCTCAACCAGGGTGCACTGGCCCTGATGGTGTCGATAGGCCACCGGACGGGCCTGTTCGACGCGATGTCGGAAATGCCGCCGTCGGACAGCGCGGGCATTGCGTCGCAGGCCGGCCTGGAGGAGCGTTATGTGCGCGAATGGCTGGCGGCGATGGTCACCGGCGGGATCGTCGATTATCACGCAGTTGGCGGCCACTACCACCTGCCCGCTCACCGGGCGGCATTGCTGACCCGCGCCGCGACGCCTGACAACATCGCGGTCTTTGCCCAGTACATCGGCCTCCTGGGCCAGGTGGAGGACCGCGTGATCGACTGCTTCCGCGCCGGCGGCGGTGTGTCCTACGGGCATTATCCGAGATTCCACGAGATCATGGCGGAGGACAGCGGACAGACCGTACTCGGAGGCTTGGACGAGCACATCCTCCCGTTGATCCCGGGTCTGGAAGAGCGTCTGGCAAAGGGTATCCGAGTGCTCGACGTCGGCTGCGGTCGCGGTCGGGCGCTGCTGCATCTCGCCGCGCGGTTCCCGCGTTCGCGGTTCACCGGGTACGACCTGTCGGACGCGGCATTGCGCGAGGCGCGTGCGGAGGCGACGGCCCGCGGGCTGCGCAACCTGACGTTCCAACCCCGCGATCTGACCGGCTTCGGCGACACCGCCGCGGACGCGGCGTTCGATCTGATCACCGCCTTCGATGCAATCCACGACCAGGCCGCCCCGCAGGACGTGCTGAACGGGATTCAGCGCTCGCTCGCACCGGCCGGCACCTTTCTGATGCAGGACATAAGGGCCTCCTCGCGGCTGGAGAACAATCTGGACCATCCGATCGCCCCGCTGCTGTATACCCTCTCCACCATGCACTGCATGACCGTGTCGCTGTCACAGGGTGGTGCGGGCCTCGGCACCATGTGGGGAGAGGAACTCGCCACGCAAATGCTGCGGCGTGCCGGGTTCGAGTCCGTGGAGGTGCACCGGCTCCCACACGACGTGCAGAACAATTTCTACGTGACGCACAAGCGACTGGCGCAGTTGAGTGCACATTGAGGGCGTACCGGGGGCCGGCGCCGCTGCGCGGCCCCCGCGCTTCACTTGAAGCCCACCGCCGATTATTCTGACAGCCCGGCCCAGCCGCCGCGCAGCAACACCGTGACTAAACTGAAGCAGATCAATCCAGACTTCGTCGACTGGTTTCGCCAGTCATCGCCTTACATTCATGCGCATCGCGGCAAGGTGTTCGTGCTGTCTTTCGGTGGTGAGGCGCTCAACGACGCGGGTTTCGCCAACCTGATCCACGACATCGCGCTGCTCAACGGCCTGGGTATCCGCCTGGTGCTGGTGCCGGGCGCACGTCCGCAGATCGAGCAGCAACTCAAGGAACGCGGCGCCGACCTGCAGGTGTCGAACGGTCTGCGCGTGACCGACGATGCGGCGCTGGCCTGCGTCAAGCAGGCGAACGGGGCGATCCGAGTCGAGATCGAGGCCCGTCTGTCGATGGGACTCGCGAATTCGCCGATGGCCGGCGTGCGCATCCGCGTCGGATCGGGCAACTTCGTGATCGCCAAGCCGCTTGGCGTGATCGACGGCACCGACTATCGCCACACCGGCGAGGTGCGCCGGGTCGATGCCCAGGCACTGCAAAACCTGCTCGACAGCGGCAGTATTGCGCTGCTGCCCGGCCTTGGCTATTCCCCGACCGGCGAGGTCTTCAATCTCAGTGCCGCCGATGTCGCCGGCGCCGTGGCAATCGCACTCGGTGCTGAAAAGCTGATCTTTCTGACCGAGAGCAAGGCCGCGGCAAGCCGCGGCCGGGTCATCAACAGCATGGTGCCGCGCGAGGTCGATCGGCTGCTGGCACGCCGCCGCAACCTGCCCGAAGAACTGACCCGGGTTTTTCAGAATGCGGCCGCTGCGTGTCGGGGAGGGGTCAACAGGGTGCACATCCTGGACCGCCACGTCGACGGCATCCTGCTGGCCGAGCTTTTCACACGCGACGGCGCCGGCACACTGGTTACGGCCGAGCCTTACGAACTCACGCGCACCGCGCGCATCGACGACGTCAGGGGCATCCTGGAACTACTCGCCCCGCTCGAGGCCGCGGGCGTGCTGGTCAAGCGCTCGCGCGAGCTGCTCGAGCAGGAGATTGACCGCTTCACCGTGGTCGAACGCGACGGCACCGTGGTCGCCTGCGCCGCATTGTATCCGTTCAGCGATGAGGGACTCGCGGAACTGGCCTGCGTCGCGGTCCATCCGGATTACCGCGAAGCCGGCCGCGGCGATACATTGCTGCAGCACATCGAGCAGCGGGCGCGCGCGATGGGTCTCGACGGTCTGTTTGTGTTGTCGACCCGCACCACGCACTGGTTCCGCGAACGCGGCTTCCAGAATGCCCCGGTCGAACGCCTGCCCAAGGGCAGACGCGATATGTACAACTGGCGGCGGGGCGCAAAGGTGTTCATCAAGCCTTTGTAGTCGCACCGGCGGCCGAGGCCGCGATCCCGCCAACTGCACCCGGATGGGGCGACGGGCCCATCGGTGCACCGTTCGCGTGCCGAAATCGGCGAAAACCGGCGGTATTCGTATGGCACAGCGATTGCGTGAGCTAGCCCGGAAATCTCACCGGGATGTGGGATTTTGGGGCGATAGGGCCAAGCAG
>CBDTXT010000343.1:0-3917 GCA_965364465.1 uncultured Chromatiaceae bacterium | reverse complement strand
CACCGGCTCGCCCGGCGGGGTGCCGCGGTTGGACCACCACAGCAGCAGCCCGACCGCAGCCAGCAGGCCGATCACGCCGAGCGAGCGCCGGAAGGCGCGCCCGATGCGTTGCTCAGGTGTCACGTTCATCGTCCGTCCCCGTGGCGGCAGTCGCACGGTCAGCACTGCTTCCGCTCGTCGTGCCAGGCAGGCCGTAGGCCGTCGGGCGCTGCAGATCATAGATGGCGACCGGCTCGGCCGCGTGATCGGCGGCTGGATGGCTGCGTCGGTGTATTGCGACCGCGCGCTCGACCGCGTGGTCGTCGGGGCGATACTGTGCGAGCAGGGCACGATGCGCGTCGGCGCGCGCCGTATCGCCCAGGTCGGCCCAGACCAGTGCGAGGTTGAAGTGCGCGCTCAGGTTCTCCGGGTCCTCCGACAGCACCCGCTGGTATTCGGTCCGCGCCGCTTCGAGCAGTGCGCGCCGGCGTTGCGCCAGCGCCGCGCCGCGCGCCCGTCGCGCCTGCTCGTACAGCGTCCTGCCGAGCAGGTTGCGCGCGCGGTAGTCCCGGGAAAAATCGAAGCCGCGCGCGCGGGCCTCGTCGAAACGTGTCGCGAGCAGCGCCCGCAGCGTGCCGGCCGCCCGCTCCAGGTGGCCGTTCTCGCGGTCGACCAGTGCGGTCAGCCAGGCGCGCGTCCAGGGCCGGAATCTGGGGTAACGCTCGGCCGCCCGCTGCAGTGCCGCGGCGGCGTCGTCGACCCGACCCTCCTTCAGATACACCCGCGCCAAGTTGAGCGGGCCGTCGGGGCGACCCAGCGCCTCGACCGCCCCGAACGCCTGCTCGGCCTGGCGCAGCGCACTGCGCCGGGCCTCGCCGGACAGCAGCAGGCCGATACCATAGTCGTTCCAGCGTTCCCAGAGTGCCGGTTCGTGCTGCCTTTCGATCGGCGGTGTCTCGGTGCTACCACGACCGGTAGGCAGGCGGCCCCGGTCCGACCCCAGCGTGATCACCGGCAGGTCGTTGCGCATGAAGTCTTCGCCCTGCACATGCCGCAGGTAGGTGGTGTCGAACTTGCGGTAGCGCAGTGCCGCGTCGATCGTGACCGGGCCGCTGACATCCTCCGGTATCCTGAGCAGGTAGTGCACGACGGCCGCCGCACCGGGCGCGATCTGGTGATCGTAGAGTGCGACGAAGCTGTCCTGGCCATTGCGCCGGTCGAGCCGCACACCGTCCCTGGTGAGTACATAGGCATTGAGGAAGAACGACCAGGGGTCGACGGCCCCGTCCGGACCGGTGCCGCCGCTGCGTCCGATCAAGCGGTCACCGGCGCGCACGCTGACGTCGAGCCACAACTCGTTCGAGTCGGCGGTGCCCTGGGTCAGGTGGTGCCCGACCCGCAGGTTGCGCACGACCGCCTCCAGCAGATAGCGCTGACCCGGTACGAGCACCAGGTCGGAGCGGTCGAGCGGGGCATGCAGGCGGCCGTCGATCGCGCCCGCCTCGCGCACGCCGAAAAGGTCGATGCGTGCCGCGCCCTCCAGCATCCGGCGATGCGCCGCGATCGCCTCCTCGGGCAGCCGCAGCCTGTGCGCCAACCCGGTGTTGGCTGCCGGGAACCGGTGGCTGTGTATCTTGCGCGTGCCGCTCCCGTCGAAGTCGCGTGCCGCCGGATCTTCCGATGCCTCGAGCGGCATGTGGCAGGCACTGCAGGTCTCGGTCGCCTGGCGCGGATAGTAGAAGCTGTCGACGCGGTGCCCGGAAACCCCGCTCTGCATGAAGCTGTCGTAGTGGTTCTGGCCGCGCAGCCACTTGTAGTCGTTGACCGCCGTCGGGACATGGGCCTTGTGGCAGCTGCCGCAGAACGCCGGGCCGGTGTGCAGCGGCTTGAGAAAACCCCGCTTGTGATAGGCGGGTTTGGCCCTGATCAGCTGCTTGCCGAGGCCCTTCAGGAACGCGTTCCCACTGTGTTCGAACGGATAGCGCACCGGCGCCTCGAGGGTGAAGTCCGCGTTGCCCAGCACGCTGTTGACCTGCGTGATCGCATGACAGCTGGTGCAGGTCAGTCCCGCATGGGCAGTCGGATCGGCGTCGATGTCGAACCCGGGGTCGTCGAACCGGCCGTCGACCAGCGGTACGACGTCATGGCAGCCGGCGCAGAACTGCGCCTTGGCGACGCCGCCGGTGGTCTCGATCGAGACCTCGCGCGTCTCCTGGACGCTGAAGCGGTAGAACGGGTTGTTGAACGAACTGTGGCGGTGCGCGCTGGTACGCCAGCCTGCGGCGACGTCCGGATGGCACTCGGCGCAGAAGTCGTCGGTCATGAACCTGTCCGCCGCCAGGGGCCGACCGCCCGGGGTGCGGATCAGCGTGGTTGCAAACGCCGGCTGCGCACCGGGCGCCGCGGCCGGCCGCTCGAACAGGTTCCAGCCGACCATCAGCGCCGCGAAGCCGACCGCGACGGCGCCCCAGCGCAGGCCGCTCGACCAATGCAGCGCGCGCCCCGCGAGGCGGTGCAGTATGAACAGCCAGAGCGCCGCGAACGGTAACAGCACGTGCAGCCAGTAGGCGGCGCGGCGCAGTTGTGGGTCGTTGACTTCGAAGAACCCGAAACGCGTCAGCAGCAGGCCCGACAGCAACAGCAGGCTCGCCACGCCGAACAGCGCAATCCCCGCGCGGACCGCATTGCGGTTCGGGCGCCGCCGCGCGCGCCGCAGATGCAGTGTCCCGAACACCAGGAACGGCAGGATCAGGAGCAGTCCGAGCGCGAGGTGGACCAGGAACATGCTCAGGTAGAAGTAGCCCTGGTGCACCCGGTCGGTCAGATACTCGAGCAGCGTGATCGCCGCCAGGTAGGTCGAGTTGACGGCCAGCAGGCCGACCAGCACGAAGACCAGCGTCAACAGTCGTCGCAAGCCGTGGCTCATCACGGGGCCGCGACTGGTCCCAGCGGCAGGATTGTCCAGCATTGGAATCGTCCCCCCGCGAACCCCGGGCCTGTCCCTGCTCGGGACCGGGTGACCGGAATCCGCTGACCGGCGGCCCGATGCGACATCGGGTCCAAGACGACACCATTTTCCAACGACCGCCCGGCGCGCGTCGCGATTCCCCCGCGAGAAATTCGCGCCGGTTTGATGTCCGTCAACCATGCAATGCCGCCGAGGCCGCCGGTGGCAGTGAAGTGGCGCGTTGCAGTGGGGCTCGACCGGTCGGGCCCGGGGACCCGGTGCTTGCGGCGACGCCTCGGGGCGCCTTGCCAGGCGCGCCCGCTTGTGCGAAAACGTGGGCGGGCCGAGACAGGCAGCCGCATTGCCCGGCGCGCGATCCTGCCGACCTGACCAATCCGGACCGTCAGGTGGCCGGTCGCCAACGGCCGTGCATTGCGGTCAGCGTAGCGAACCCTCAAAGCAACAGCGGTGTCAGGCCGCAACACATAGGAGCCATCGCATGACAAATCTCGTAGTGATCGCGTTCGACGAGCAGCACAAGGCGGAGGAGATGCGCCTGAAGCTGCTCAAGATGCAGAAGGACTACCTGGTCGACCTCGAGGATGCGGCGGTCGCGATCAAGGACGACCAGGGCAAGGTCCGACTCAACCAAATGTACAACCTGACCGCGACCGGTGCCGTGGCCGGCGGCTTTTGGGGCTCGCTGCTGGGCCTGATCTTCCTGAATCCCCTGCTGGGCCTCGCGGCAGGCGCCGCGGCCGGTGCCGCGGGCGGTGCACTGACCGACGTCGGTGTCGACGACAAGTTCATGAAAGGGCTCGCCGCCGGGTTCGAGAACGGCAGCTCGGCACTGTTTGTGCTCGTGCGCAAGGCGACCCCGGACAAGGTGCTGGCCGAGCTCGAGGGTTGCGGCGGAAAACTGTTGCAGACCTCGCTCACCCACGAGGAGGAGGCGAAGCTGCAGGCCGCGCTGGATGCGGCCAAATCGGCG
>CBDTXT010000342.1:0-3926 GCA_965364465.1 uncultured Chromatiaceae bacterium | reverse complement strand
GATCTGGGGCGAAAGGGTCCTCGAGGCGCGCGCGCCCCTGGCCTGCTACGCCGCAAAGGTCGCCTGACTCGGGTCTGGACCCGGTCCGGCCCATACCAGGGTCAGCGGGGAGCAAGACGTCGGTCGGCACCGGCCGCGCCGTTCGGCAGAACGACGGGCCGGCCGTCTACCGGCCCGGAGACCGGCATCCGCTTTTCGGCGCACACGCCGCGGACCGCGCCCGCAACGGATCGGCACAGCCCGCTATCAGTTCGACTCGTCCCGGAAGGTGCGCTGCGGCAGGGGCCGGTCGAACAGCACCGCGGCGTGCAGCATCAGCCGCTCGACAAGGTTCAGATCGGCGCGGGCCGCCAGCACCTCCCGCGCCATCTCCGGCTCGTCGGTGATCAGCCCGTCCACGCCCAACGAGATTATCCGCGACATGGACACCGGATCGTTCACGGTCCAGACGAACACCTGCTTGCCCTGCAGGTGCGCGTGCCGAATGAAGCGGGGTTTGGCCATCCCCATATTCACCGCGAGGAAGTCCGCGTCCAGGCCGGCCAGGTCTCCCAGCGCGGTCGCCGACAGCAGGCCGACCGGCCAGTCCGGGCGCAGTGCGCGGACCTTCTGAATACCCTCGTACTTCAGCGACATCAGTGCCACCTCGGAGACCATGTCGGTCGCCTCGACGATATCCACCACGCGCTGCTCGAGGTCCTGATCATGGCCATAGTACTTCAGCTCGATGACGACGCCCGCCTCGCCGCGCGCCGTCTCCAGCACCTCGGTCAGGGTCGGCACACGCTCGCCGGCGAACGCCGGGCCGAACCAGCTGCCGACGTCGATCTGACGCAGCTGTTCGAAGGTCGCCTGCCAGGTCTTCAGCGGGTTGCCCGAGAGCTTCATGAAGTCGCTGTCATGGACCACGACCACCTGGCCGTCGGCGGTCTCCTGCACGTCGATCTCGACCCAGTCCGTCCCGTCCTCGATGGCCTGACGCACCGCGGCCAGCGTGTTCTCGGGCGCCTTGCCCGCGGCCCCGCGGTGCGCAACCACGGCCACATTGTCCCGGGTCGGTATGCCATCGAGCAGCCAGATACCGACACCCACCCCGATCGCAGCGCCGCCGATCAGCAGCAACCCCAGCCTGCCGGGTGTCGGCTGCCAGCCCATTACGTCCTCGCTCAGGCGCCGGTCCTCGAACAAACCGTCGGGCACACCCGGCCCGACACGGCCGAACAGCTCGTGCAACAGATAGGCGAAACTGCCACCGTTGAACGCGGAGACGAACAGGTTGCCGATGGACCACAACAGGATCAGCAGGCCGAGCAGTGGCACCAGGGTCTGCAGCGAACCGGAGAAGCGGGGCACGAGCCAGGAGCCGACGTGCTCGATCGTGCCGATGAGCAACGCGCCCAGGCCCAGCACGACCAGCCCCCAGACGAGAAAGACCGCCAGCAGCCGACTGCGCCGCGCAGACGTCAGCCCGTCACTTTGCGCGAACGCGTCGCGCGGGGGCGTGTCGCGGAACACCACGAGCGGAAACGCCAGCGCCCAGCCCAGCAAGCGATGCGACAGGACCAGCAGCATCGCCAGCAGCACCAGTCCGATCACGGTCGCCGCCCACCAGAAGCTGGGTGGCCGCTCCGCCAGGTAATAGTTGATGTCGTGCTCGGTGAGCAGCAACCAGGCAACGGCCGCCGCCACGGCCAGAAACGGCAGCACGACGATCAGGACCCGCACCACCAGCCGGCCGGCAAAGTCCAGGATGCGCAACCCGCGCAGCGCGGCGAAACGCAACGCGCCGATCGTGCCCAGGTGGCGCCGCTGCGCGCTGGCGGCGCCGATCGCCATCAGCGACGCGCTCTCCAGCGCCAAAATCGCGATCAGGAGTCCGGCGACCAGAATCAACGAGGCCACGCCGAGCGGGGTGAGCAGAAAATAGGCAATCTCCTGATCGGCCAGTGCCGTGCGCCCGGAGAGCTTCAGAAGCAGCCGGCCGACCAGGCCCACCAGCGGCGCCAACACGAGGAAACCCAGTGCGGTGTAGGCCAGGTGAGTGGCAAGAAGCGGCTGCCAGGTCGCGCGGAGGCGTCGCAGCACCACCGCCCAGGCGCCCCTCGGGGCCGTCATGCGGCCGGCCTCATGCCTTCTCCGCCGTCACCGTCATCAGGGTCTGGATGCCCCGCGCCGCCTGTTCGAGCACTGCGGCATCCCGCTCGGTCGCGGTCCCGGACCGGGTCGCCCTCAGCCGGGAGGCCACCTCGAGGATGCGCGTCGCGGACGCATCGACCCGGCCGCGGATGCCGTTGAGTTGCTGGACCTTGGACAGCGAGGCCACGCGCAGCTCTTCGGCGGCCTCTTGCGTGGCAGCCACATCTTTTGCCTCGTGCATGTCCCGCAACGCGATCGCCTCGTCCATCGAGGCCTGCCACCAGTTGACGAACGTCGCCCGGTGGTCCGCCATCGTGTTCACCGACTTGGCCATCGCATTGATCTCGTCCCGGCCGCCCCGCACCGTCGCGATGCGCTCCTTCGGGCTTTCGTGGGTCAGGCGATCGAGCAGCCCGGCCATCTCACGTACCGGGCGGACGATGCGCGAGGTGATCGCGATCGCGAAAAAGATACCCAGCAGGGTCGCGCCGAGCGCGACCAGCAGGTTCAGCCGCGAGCTCTCGCGCGAGGTGTCGGCGATCTCCGCGCGCTTCAGCGCCGCCAGCCGGTCGGCCGCGTCGGCGTTCGCCTTGACCAGCGGCGTGATGTGCGCGGCCGCGTCGCGCATCGCCGCATCGAGGTCCGCGATGCGATCGTTCTGTGCGACCAGCGCGTTGAAATCCCGCCCATAGTCCGCGAGCAGCCCCGAAAGCAGGGTCTTGTCCGGGCCTGATATCGGTGAAATGGCGATCTGGCCGCGGATGGTGTCTGCGATCCGCTGCACCATCTGTACGTATTCGCCAGCGCCGCGCAACAGGTAATCCTTCTCGCGCCGGCGCAGCTGCAGGATGTTGGTCTCGAGGTCGGGCACATAGTGCGCCTCCAGCATGCCCTCGAGGCGATGGGCCGAATCGCGGAAAGGCCCTTTACCGCCGCGCAGATCACCGCCGGCTAGCACGTCGCGTGCATAAGGCTCGAACGCGCCCGCGTACACCTCGATCTCCGCGAGCAGCGCATCCTTGACCTCGGGATAGAGTTCCGACGACCCGACGAGATCGCGAAACTCGGCGATCAGGCCGCGCACCCTGTCCCGATAGAGCGCCTCGCGGCGCAGCCCGAGGTCTTTCTCGGAGCGGCGGATCTGCAGCAGCTGCAGGTACAGGCGACCCGCCTTGAAGTTGCCGGCGCGGTCTTCGAGTTCATGGACCGTGTCGCGAAAGGCGCCCTGCAGCCCGGCATTGTGGTCCAGCCCCTTGACCCGCCAGGCATCAGCGATGTCGCGGAACCGGCCCAGATAGGCTTGCGCAAGCTGCCGGATCTCGGCCGCCGTCTGGCGGGATTGCTCGTCGACGCCCGCCAGCGCGTCCGCCGACGCCAGCAGGGCGTGGGCGCTCGACGCCACCGCGTCGGCGAAACCTTCTTCCCGGTGGATCAGGAAGTCGCTTTCGGCCTGGCGCATCTCGGCCAGATGCACCTCGATGTCCAGCGCGTACGACTTGCGCGTCTCGTAGACCGCGTGCAGTCCCTCGTAGCCTTCGAGCACGCGGTGCAGGCTGTGCTGGTAATGCCAGACGACGCCGAGAAACAGCAGGCCCACCAGGCCGAAGCTGAGCCCGATCTTTTCCCCTATGCGCAGTTTGCTGGCGAGTCTACCCACGTTGTCTCCTGATGATCCGAGCATTGGCCGCCTCCGAGTATAAGCAGCATCAATGCCCATTTCCCAGACGGTCGGCGGACCCCGGCGGCCCGGCAGGCCGTCGCGCCGCCGCGGCGGCGCCAAAAACAAACGT
>CBDTXT010000341.1:0-3936 GCA_965364465.1 uncultured Chromatiaceae bacterium | reverse complement strand
CGGCTTCCGATGCGGCGATGAGCGGGACCCTGAGCGTGCTGATCGTGAAGCAGCTTAAAGGGGCCGGCGTGCACGCGCACGGCGCCAAGTCGCACAATCTCTATCCCGGGGACAATCCAGAAAAGGACAGCATCGCCGCTGCGCTCAAGCGTGGTGCGCTGTCACCCGAGGCGTGGGATCTGGTGCGCACGAACATGTCGCGAGCCGGCGGCGGACCGGCTGGGCGCACCGTGGTCACCGAGTTCGAGCGCGTGCTGCCGGACATCGGCACATTGCCGACCCGGGACTATGCGCCTGGCGAGAAGGCCGTGCCGGCGACCGCGATGGCACATATGGTGGCCGAGCTCGGCCGGCGCGATCCAAGCTTCGTGGTGACCAACGCCGACGGTAACGAGGCCTCGAACATGAAGCCGATCAACGAGGCGCTGAAAATCCGTCACCCGACCGAGGACGCACTGTATAACCAGTCGCCGAACGGTCAGGTCTATGAGCCATTGAGCGAAGACGCCTGTGCGGGGTTTGCAGCCGGCCTGGCGCTGTTCGGGGGCCGTTCGCTGTGGTTGTCCTACGAGAGCTTCGCGATCAACGGCTGGCCCATCGTCCAGACCGTCGGCCAGGCGATGGCAGAGCTGCGGCGCAGGACCCCGGCGCTCGTGACGATGTTCACGGCTGGTGCGCTGGAGCAGGGCCGCAATGGTTGGACACACCAGCGTCCGGAGATCGAGAACTACATCGGTGGTCAGATGCGCAACGGCAACGTCTACCTGCTATACCCAGCCGATGCGAACATGATGCAGGCCGCGTACCGCTGGTCGGTGAACGAGTCGAACAAGTGCATCAGCATCGTCGCGTCGAAGTCGACGCTGCCGGTGTATACGACGCCCGAACAGGCCGCGCAGGCGATCGATCAGGGGGCCAGCGTTCTCTATGAATCGGCCGGGGGCGATCGCGGCACGATCGTGTTTGCGGTGACCGGTGACATGATCTATCTGCCGGTGTTCGCGGCCAGGGACGAGCTCGAGTCGGCCGGCTACCGGGTGCGCATCGTCTGCGTCGCCAACCCGCGGCGTCTGTATCGTCCCAGCGATGTCGCCTGGCGGCACGCGGCGCAGGCCGATGGTCACTTCATGGGCGATGCGGCGTTCGGCGCACTGTTCGGCGGTGATGCGCTGATCGGGGTGAGCGGTGGCGGTACCATTGCGCTCGAGCCGGTGCTGCTGCGCAGCGGCGCGGCGGCACGCGACCTGTTCGGCTGGCAGCGCGGTGAGACCACCGCGAGTCCGGCCGAGATCATGGCCTTTAACGGCATCACCGCGGAGGCCCTCGCCGGGCGTGCAAGGGAACTGCTGCACGATGAAAGGCCGGGCAGCGCAGGCGGCGCGTGACGGAGATGGCCATGGACAGACAACAAGTCACCAAGATCATCGCGATCGACGACGATCCCACGGGCTCGCAGACGGTGCATGGCTGCCTGCTGCTGACCCGCTGGGATCCGGATACGCTGGTCGAGGCGCTGGCCGACGAGTCGCCCCTGTTCTTCGTGCTGAGCAACACGCGCGGCATGGGCGCTGCCGAGGCGGCGCAGGTGACGCGCGAGATCTGCGTCAATCTGCGCACCGCGCTCGAGCGAGTGTCCGCGGACGGCACCGAAGTCCGGCCCGTGGTCGTCAGTCGCTCCGACTCGACCCTGCGCGGACACTATCCGGTCGAGACTGACGTGATTGCCGAGGAGCTCGGTCCATTCGATGGCCACTTCCTGGTGCCGGCCTTTTTCGAGGGGGGGCGCGTCACGCGCGACGGGATGCACTACCTCATGGTCGATGGCGTGCCGGTGCCAGTGCACGAGACCGAGTTTGCACGCGACTCGGTGTTCGCTTTTCGCACCGCGTACCTGCCCGATTACGTCGAGGAGAAGACCGACGGCCGGATAAGCGCCGCGCAGGTGGAGCATTTCTCGCTCGACGATGTGCGTGGCGACATTGCCGAACGGCTGCGTTCCCTGGAGCACAACAGGTGTTGCGTCGTCGACGCCGAGCACCAGGCCGACCTGGACGGCTTCGCCCGTCAGGTCCTGGCGGCCGCGGCCGACGGTAAGCGTTTCCTGTTCCGCAGTGCCGCGAGTCTGCTGACCGCGTTCGCGGGCCTGCCGCCGCAGCCGATCGCTGCAGCGGACATGTGGCGCCTGGTACGCGGCGGGCGACCGGGTGTGGTGCTGGTCGGCTCGCATGTCGAAAAATCGACGCGCCAGCTCGAGCGCTTGCGCGAGCTGCCGTCGCTGGCCGCGCTGCAGGTCGACCTGGACTGGATGGTGCGCGACGAGGAGGGCCTGTTCGCCGAACTCGTGCAGGCGATGGCCGAGGCGCAACGGGCGGGGCAGGGTGTCGTGCTCTACACCAGCCGCGGCGAGCGCCGGTTTGCGAGCAGCGCGGAGCGGTTGGATTTCGGCGGTCGCGTCTCCGCCTTTCTGATGCGCTTGGTGCGGAATCTGCCGCGGGAGACCGGTTTCCTGATCAGCAAGGGCGGTATCACCTCGAATGACACGATGAGCACCGGGCTGGCCTTGCGCACTGCGCGCGTGGTTGGACAAATCCGTCCCGGTTGCTCGGTCGTGCGGTGCCCGGACGACCACCCGCGCTACCCGGGTCTCCCGGTCGTGATCTTCCCCGGCAATGTCGGCGACGACGACGCGCTGGCCGAGGTCTACGGGATACTGTCGCGGCCACGCGAGCCGCAGGTTCGCATCGGGGCTGCGGCGACCGGTTAGCGCACGAGCGCGTGGCAAGCGGCGCCTGTCGGCGGGGCGGGTGGTTCGGGTTAAGCTGGCGCACATGATCGAAGACGACGAACTGCGCGACAAGTGGGATGCGCGGTATGCGCAGGCCGAGCTGTCACCGGTGCCGCTCGAAGTGCTGGCGGAGAACGCGCATCTGCTGCCCGGGGACGGCGACGCACTCGACCTCGCCAGCGGTCTCGGCGGCAGTGCGCTGTTCCTTGCAGCTCGCGGCCTGCATACGCAGGCCTGGGATCTGTCGCCGGTGGCCACCGAGAGGCTGCGCCGACTGGCGGACGGCCTGCCTTTGCGGGCTCGGGTGCGGGATGTCGTGGCCTTGCCACCGTCGCCGGGGCGCTTCGACGTGATTTGCGTGGGCCACTTTCTCGACCGCCCGCTGTGCCGGAGCATCGCCGCGGCCCTCAGGCCGGGCGGCTTGTTGTTCTACCAGACGTTCACGCGTGAACGTGTCGACGACAGCGGGCCGGGCAACCCGTGCTTCCGCCTTGGTCGCAACGAGCTGTTGCGGCTGTTCGCCGATCTCGACCTGTGCTTCTATCGAGAGGAGGGCACGATCGGTGATCCCGGGCACGGGTTTCGCAACCGCGCGCAGCTGGTTGCACAGCGCCCGCGGTGAGCCGCCGAGGCGCCGGCCCGGTGTGCGCGGCTACTCGCCGGCCGGATTGCTGCCCAGCAGGCTGCCGTCCGGACCGGGTTTGCCGTACAGGCTGAACGGGTTGCCGTGGAACGCATTCGCGGTCTCGGTGAGGTCGCCGGCGAACCGCGGGTCCTGCGGTCGCTCGTGGCTGTTGACGAATTGCGCCACATCCCAGGCCTCCTGCTCGGTCAGGCTGGCCCCCAGTCCCAGCGGCATATTGTGTCTGATAAAGGCCGCCGCGGTATCGACCCGGTGCATCCCTGCGCCCCAGTTGTAGGCCGCCTCGCCCCAGAGCGGCGGGAACAGCGTCGTGCCGTCTGCATCGATCACGCCCTCGCCGCGGTCGCCGTGGCAGATCGCGCATTTTTGCCCGAACAGCTCCGCGCCGCGGCCCGCATCCGGGGTTTGCTGTGGCGCCGGCAGGCGCGGATAGCCGCGCCCCGCTGGCGAACTCGCGCAGCTGGCGTGCGATGTAAGCGGCCTTCATCCCGGCGATGCGCGGGAAGCC
>CBDTXT010000340.1:0-3943 GCA_965364465.1 uncultured Chromatiaceae bacterium | reverse complement strand
GCTCGACCTGACGCATACCGCCGGGGTTGGCCGTGGTGCGAACCCGCTGCCCGTATACGACGGCACGCGCCTCGAGGCGGCGCAGCCGACACGCCTGTTCATCGACGCCCGGGGCGAGCAGGCGTGGCGCGAGCGGGGCTTTTTTCCCGTCACCCGGGCCGATGGCGCGCCGGCGCTGTTGCGACGCGTGCTGGAACTTAAGGCCGATCATCCACTGGCGGCCAATCAGCCGCTGCCCGATGGCATAGAGCTGGGCATACGGCGCGCCAACCAGTGCGCGACACCCGAAGAAGCGGCGCAGGATGATGTGGATCACGCGCAGCTTGGCATGCCGTTTGCGTTGCCGGGTATGCGGGCCGCGGAGCTGCAGCGGGTCCGCGACTGGCTGGACCAGGGCGCCAGGACCACGTTCGAGCTACCGGCGATCAGCGCGAGTGAGCGAGGGCAGGTTGATCAATGGGATGCATGGTTGAACGGCGGGGGGACGAAACGTGCGCTTGTTGCACGCTGGCTGTTCGAGCACTGGGCGATCGCGCGCCTGTATTTCGATCGCGGTGTCACCGGCCATTTCTTCCGCCTGGTCCGGTCTGCAACGCCGCCCGGTGAACCTGTCGCCGAGAACGCCACGCGTTTTCCCAACAGCGACCCCGGCCAGGCGTTCTACTATCGGCTGCGCCTGCAGCCGGGTACGCGCGTCGCCAAGACCCATATCACCTTCGCGCTCGACGCCGATGTGCTGCAGCGCATCGAGCAGTTGTTCTTCACCGAAGACTGGCGGGTGGCGGCGCTGCCCGGTTACAGCACGGACGAACGGGCCAACCCGTTCACGACCTATGCGGCAATCCCGGTGGCGGCTCGGTATCGCTTCATGCTGGAGAATGCCGAGTAGCTCGTGCGCACCTTCATCTGCGGGCCGGTGTGTCGTGGACAGCTGGCGACCGATGTGATCCGCGACCATTTCTGGGTCATGTTCCAGGATCCCAAGAGCGATCCATACGTCGTCGACAATGCCTACCGTGGTGAGGTGAATGCCCTGCTGGCACTCCCCGGGGTAGAGGACGACATTCTGGAAGGTGCAGAGATCTGGTTCGAGTCGACCGAGGATCGTAACCGTTACACGGCCATGCGACAGGCGGCGCCGGCTTGTCTTCGATATGGAATGGCGATGGCAGCAATCGGAATGCCCTGCTGACCGTGTTTCGCCATCATGACAGCGCCACGGTCAAAAGTGGTTGGTTGGGTCAGAAACCGTTCACGCTGTGGTGGATGGATTACCCGCTGTTCGAGCGCAGTTACTACAATCTCGTAGTTAACTTCGACGTGTTTGGCAATGTCGCGCACCAGGCCCAGACGCGCCTGTACTTCGACCTTACTCGCAACGGGGCCGAACAGAATTTTCTGCGCCTTCTGCCGCCTGCGGCACGACAAGATATTCTCGATTCCTGGTATGCGGGCAGTGGCCAGCTGAAACTCTGGTTCAGCTACCAGTCAATCGATACGGAAAGCGCCAGCGCGGTCGCTTATGAGACCGATTTGTCAGGCGAGGAACTGCTCGATCGCTTGCTGGCCCTGTTTGAGCCGATCAATGCGACTCCGGATCCGATCAATCGGGGAGGGATGACACCGAACGCGAAGGGCGACGGCCGCTTGGGCTCAGACCGCGCAGGCGATTCGATTCTAGGCGCCCTGGCCGACGTGCCGGCAGCTCAGATGCCGGCCATTGCTCACTTGCCGGATGCGTCGATCCTACAGGTTGTTGGGCCCGATGAACGGCTGGCCATCTACACGCTGGTGCGCAATATTCGACACTCCAACGTCGCATTCCTACTTGGAGAATCGCTGCGGTATGAACCCGAGAAAGACACCTTGAGCATTGTGCCGGGTGTTGCGACCCTTTATCCGAACTTCATGTTTGTCGTGCCGTACTCGGAGCTGACCGACTTTACGACGTCGCTGCGCAACAAGGCGCTCGACGATGGTGCGCTGTTCGTTGAGCGTGTCGTTTCCAGGTGGGGTGTTCGGCCCAGTTCGCCCGATTTCTGGTCGCGATTCCATGCACTCAACCGCTACCTGTACGAACAGGACCCGGTCGAGGCCGGCATACTCGACCTGAACCGCTACGTCGATCCCTAGTGGGCCAAGCCCCTAATTCGTGCAGGTGAGGCGACCGAGCCGCTCGGTCAGGCGCATGTTTTCCGTGTAGTCCACCGGGCAGTCGACGACCGCAACCGTGCCGCAGTCTGCGGCCCGCCGCAGCGTGGGTACCAGATCGTCGGCGCTTTCCACGCGAAACCCCTGCGCGCCGAAGCTCTGCGCCAACGCGACGAAGTCGGGGTTGCCGAATGCGACATCGTTCGAATAGCCGAAGCGCCGGTCCTGGTGCCATTCGATCAGTCCGTATCCATTATCGTTCCAGATGAGTACCACGATGGCCAGATCCAGGCGCAGTGCCGTTTCGAGCTCCTGCACGTTCATCATGAAACCGGCGTCACCGGTCGCCGTGACCACGGTGCGATCGGGAAAGGCAAGCTTGGCGGCGATCGCGCCGGGCAGGCCGATACCCATCGCTGCGAAGCCGTTGGAGATGATGCAGGTGTTCGGCGACAGGCAGTGCCAGCGGTGCGCGATCCACACCTTGTGCGCGCCCACGTCCGAGATCAGGATGTCGTCTCTGTCCATGACCTGGCGCAGATCATGCAGCAGGCGCTGCGGTTTGACCGGGAAGGCATCCGATGTGGCCAGGTCGGATTCATAGTGCCGGATACTGTCGCGCAATGCCATTGCCCAGTCGTCGGCCGGTTTGTGGGCGGCGGATGCCAGGGCCGCGGTGAGGCGTGCAAGACTATCGTTGATGTCGCCGACGACACTCAGCGCCGGCGCGTAGTTGCGATCGACCTCGGCCGGTTCCACGTCGATGTGCAGGACCGGTTGCCGCGGATCGCGGTGCCACTGCCCCGGATCGTATTCGACCAGGTCGTAGCCGATCGCGATCACCAGGTCGGCCTGGTCGAACCCGCAGGTCGAATGCTCGTTTTCCGACAGGCCGGTGGTGGCCAGTCTTCGCGGGTGCTCATCGCTGACCGTACCCTTGGCCATGAACGAGGTCGTGAACGGTGCACCGCAGGCGTCGACAAGCGCGGCAACCTCATCGGCAGCGCCCGCACGCACGGCGCCGTTGCCGATCAGCACCAGCGGTTTCTGCGCACCCTGCAGTGCCTTGGCAGCGGCCTCGATCGCCCGCTGTGGCGCGATCGGCAGTGTCGCGGGCGGCGGGTCGATCGGCGTCTCCCCGTCGACCGTTTCGGCGGCGATGTTCTCCGGCAGCTCGATGAATGCCGGGCCGGGTTTGTCCGCACAGGCCTCGGCGAGCGCAGCGGCGACGATTTCGGCAATCGCGTCGGCTTCGTTGATGCGTGCCGAGTGTTTCGACACGCTCTCGAACAGGCGCGCCAGGTCGATGATCTGGTGGCTTTCCTTGTGCAGCCGATGTGTCGCGCCCTGGCCGGCGATGGCGATCATCGGGGCGCGGTCGAGATAGGCGTCGGCGATACCGGTGATCAGGTTGGTGGCACCCGGGCCGAGGGTCGCCGTACACACCCCGACGTGGCCGGTCAGGCGGCCGTAGACGTCGGCCATGAAGGCTGCGGCCTGTTCGTGCCGCGTGGTAATGAAGCGAATCGGACTTTCGCGCAGTGCATCCACGATGTCCAGGTTTTCTTCGCCGGGTAAGCCGAAAACGTAGCGCACATCGGCTGCCTCGAGGCATCGTACGAGCAGGTCGGCGCCGCGGTGTTTTTTAGACATCGTACTTCCTTATGTGAACAAAAGTTTTCAGCCTTGTTGGTCGGACCAGTTTCGGTTGATATCCATCACCCAAGATGTTGTTAAGTGTCCAGTCCCGAGTGGTTATAAACCTGCTTTACAAATAAATCAGGCCGGTCTT
>CBDTXT010000339.1:0-3956 GCA_965364465.1 uncultured Chromatiaceae bacterium | reverse complement strand
GCCGTTCGCGCTGTTGAACTTGATGCCGAAATCGCCGTCCGGTCCGCCCGGATTGTGACTGGCCGACAGGATCAGCCCGCCGGCAGCGGCGTGCTTGCGGATTACGCACGAGGCCGCCGGGGTCGACAGCAGTCCGCCCCGGCCGACCAGTGCCCGGCCCACACCGTTGGCTGCCGCCATCCGCAGGATGACCTGGATGGCCTCGCGGTTGTAGAAACGGCCGTCCCCGCCGAGCACCAGCGTGCCACCGATCAGCTCGCGCTGGGTGTCGAACACCGATTGCACGAAGTTCTTGAGATAGTTGCCCTGACGGAAGACCTCCACGCGCTTGCGCAGGCCGGAGGTGCCGGGGCGCTGGTCTGTGTAGGGCTTGGTGGAGTAGGTGGTTATTCCCATCGATGTCTGAGTCCTGCGAAAACTGGGCCGATTTTTACCACAGTCACCACTTGAAATCCCGTTCGGTCGACCGCACCTGTCGCGCCAGCGAGAAAAAACCCAGAGGGAACAACCACGATGACCGCTACCGCGCAGAAGGAAACCCTGGACTTCCAGGCCGAAGTCAGCCAGGTGCTCAACCTGGTCATACGCTCACTGTACTCGAACAAGGAGATTTTTCTCCGCGAACTGATCTCCAATGCGTCCGACGCCGCCGAGAAGCTGCGCTTCGAGGCCCTCAGCAACGAGGCGCTGTACGAGGGCGAGAGCAGCCTGCGGATCCGGGTCTCGGTCGACAAGGACGCCGGCACCGTGACGATCACCGACAACGGCATCGGCATGAGCCGCCAGGAGGTCACCGAGACGATCGGGTCGATCGCCAGCTCCGGGACCCGCAGGTTTCTCGAGAACCTGTCCGGCGACCAGGCCAGGGACAGCCAGCTGATCGGCCAGTTCGGGGTCGGTTTCTACTCCGCGTTCATCGTCGCGGACAAGGTGTCGCTGACCACCCGCCGTGCCGGGATGCAGCCCGACGAGGGTGTGCGCTGGGAATCGACCGGCGAGGGCAGCTACACGATAGAGAATGTCGGGCGCCCCGAGCGCGGCACCGAGATCGTGCTGCATCTGCGTGAGGACGACCGGGAGTTCCTCGACGACTGGCGCCTGCGCAGCATCATCGGCAAGTTCTCCGACCACGTCGCGATTCCGGTCGAGATGATGAAGCCCCCGGAGCCGGTGGAGGAAGGCGAGGAGGGCAAGGAGGACAAGGACACGGAGGCCGTGGCCGAGCCGGAGTGGGAACAGGTCAACCGGGGAACGGCACTGTGGATGCGCAACAAGTCAGACGTGTCGGACGAGGAATATCACGAGTTCTACAAGAACACCTGTCATGATTTCGAAGACCCGCTGGCCTGGGTGCACAACCGCGTCGAGGGGACCAACGAGTACAGCTCGCTGCTGTTCCTCCCGTCGCGTGCCCCGTTCGACATGTGGGACCGCGAGCCCAAGCACGGGGTGAAGCTCTATGTGCGGCGTGTCTTCATCATGGACGAGGCAGACAAGCTGATGCCGCACTACCTGCGCTTCGTCAAGGGTGTGGTGGATTCGGACGACCTGCCGTTGAACGTGTCGCGCGAGATCCTCCAGCACGACAAGAAGATCGACAGCATCCGCAGCGCGAACGTGAAACGCGTGCTGGGCCTGTTGGAGAAGCTGGCCAAGGACGATGGCGAAAAGTACCAGAAATTCTGGGGAGAGTTCGGCAAGGTGCTCAAGGAGGGGCCGGCCGAGGACTTCGCGAACCGCGAAAAGATCGGTGGCCTGCTGCGCTTCGCGACGACCAAGTCGACCGGGGATGCACAGGACGTCTCGCTCGACCAGTACATCGAGCGCATGGCGGAGAAGCAGGAGAAGATCTACTACATCACCGCCGACACGCTGTCGGCTGCGCGCAACAGCCCGCACCTCGAGGTGTTCAAGAAGAAGGACATCGAGGTGCTGCTGCTCACCGACCGCGTCGATGAGTGGCTGGTGTCGCATTTCACAGACTATCAGGGCAAGCACCTGCAGTCGGTCGCCAAGGGCGAGCTGGACCTGGGTGGACTCGAGGACGAGGACGACAAGGAGAAGGTCGAGAAGGCGGCCGAGGAGCACAAGCACCTGATCGAGCGGGTGAAGAGCGCGCTCGGCGAGACGGTGAAAGAGGTGCGGGTGTCCAGCCGCCTGACCGAATCACCGGCCTGCCTGGTGGTTGACCACTATGACATGAGCCAGAATCTGGCGCGCGTGCTCAAGCAGCTGGGCCAGGATGCCCCGCTGCCGACCCCGATCATCGAAATCAACCTGGAACACCCGCTGCTGCAGCGCATGGACGCGGAGACGGACGAGGACAGGTTCGCGGAACTGGCCAAGCTGGTGTTCGACCAGGCGCTGCTCGCCGAGGGCGGGCAGCTCGAGGACCCGGCCGGCTTCGTGCATCGTCTCAATCGCCTGATGCTGGACATGTCCGCGTGACGGCCTGCGGGCCGTGCACTGCCGCGGTGGCAGGCGCGGTCCGCATCATCGTCAGGGCAACGCGCGGCGCACCGGGTTGCGCAGCGTGCCGATACCGTCGATCGTCACCTCGATGATGTCGCCGTCGGCGAGGAATACCGGCGGCTTGCGCGCGACGCCGACGCCCGCCGGCGTACCGGTCAGGATGACCGTACCGGGCAGCAGGGTGGTGTCGCGGCTGATGAACGCAAGCAGTTCGGCGACCGTGAAAATCATGTCCCGGGTGTTGCTCGACTGCATGACCGTGCCGTTGAGTGCACTGCGGATCGGAAGGCACTGAGGGTCCGGGATCTCGTCGGCCGTGACCAGTAGCGGGCCGAGCGGGCAGAAGGTGTCGAAACTCTTGCCGCGCACCCACTGGCCGCCCCCGGCGTGTTTCTGCCAGCGTCGCGCCGAGACATCGTTGGCACAGGTGTAGCCCAGCACGTGGTCGAGCGCCCGCGCGGCGGCGACATTGCGTGTCGACCGGCCGATGACCACCGCGAGTTCCGCCTCGTAATCGACCTCCGGTCCGTGGTCACAGGCGGCGGGTATCGCGATCGGGGCGTCGGGGCCGGTGACGGCGGTGCTGGGCTTCATGAACATCACCGGGTGTTCGGGCAGCCCGGCCCCGGTCTCCGCCGCGTGGGCCCGGTAGTTCAGACCGATGCCATAGACATCGCCGGGGCGAACGGGCGCGAGCCAGCGTGCCACCCGGATTGTTTCGTTGGTCGGCTTCAGGCCCTCGACCAAATCCTGGCCGGAGTAGGCGACCCCGTGAGTCGGACCGGCCGGTTCGACCCAGCGGGTGCGTCCCTGTTCGTCGACGCAGCGCGCCACGCGCATATTTGAGTCCTCGCTGTCGATAATGTCCGGATCGAGCGCGATGTCCGTCGGGCCGCAACCGCGGCGGTCCGGGGACATGCCACGGCTCGGCGAAGTGCTTGGGCGCCCGCGGCCCCGTGACTCGGAGTATAGGCCTACACAGTCAGCACGCCGTTGCACCCGGGCCAGGCGACCGCGGCGGGGCGAGTCATCCGCAGTCTGCTGACGATGCGATCGACGGGCCGGGGATGAGACGACCTTCATCAGTGGATGCTGATAAGGAGCCTCGATCCGCCTATACACACAGTCCGCTAGTGATGGTTGCGTTCCTTGTGGCAGACTCCGCCCCCTGCAATTCCTCAATCCACGCAAGGGAGCACAACCATGCGCGTCATTCTTCTCGGCGGCCCCGGTGCCGGCAAAGGTACTCAGGCCAACTTCATCAAGGAGCGCTTCGGCATCCCGCAGATCTCGACCGGCGATATGCTGCGTGCGCACGTGAAGTCAGGCTCCGACCTTGGTGTGGCGGCGAAGAAGATCATGGACGAGGGTGGCCTGGTGTCCGATGACATCATCATGGGTATGGTGAAGGAGCGGATCAAAGAGGACGATTGCAAGGCCGGTTACCTGTTCGACGGTTTTCCGCGCACGATCCCCCAGGCCGA
>CBDTXT010000338.1:0-3958 GCA_965364465.1 uncultured Chromatiaceae bacterium | reverse complement strand
GACGGTGCGGCCGATGATTTCAGGCCGCTCGACGAGGACGAAATGGAACAGGAATTGGAGCGGGTCGAGGCCGAGTTCGACGCGCTGGACGACGCCTCGGACGTGCCGGAAGCCGACCGCGACACCTCGTCGGGCGACGACGGGCCCTGGGCCGATGACGTCGACGTTGCATCGGATGCCGCCGGGAAATGGACCTCGGACGACTCGGCGGACATGCTCGACGAGGAGGATTTCCCACCGCGCAGTGCAAGCCAGGCGCTGGTCGACGCGAAGCTCGAACAAGTGGCGGCGCTGCGCGCTACCGAGGCCTACGACGAGGCGCGCCGTCTACTCTACGAGGTACTCGCCGAGGGCGACGAAACGCAGGTCCGGGTGGCGCGCAACATCCTGCAGCAGATGGACGGCTGAGACGGCGCCGGCGACGATGCTGCGGGCCTCGCTGCTGCTGTTCTTCATCGTGCTGGTCGCGCCCGCGCTCGCACTGGAAAACCAGCTGCGTGATCACGCCTCGCCCTACCTGGCGATGCATGGCGATGACCCGGTCGCCTGGCAGGATTGGGGGGCCGAGGCGGTCGCGTTGGCGCGCAGCGAGGGTAAGCTGCTGTTTGTGTCCAGCGGCTATTTCTCCTGCCACTGGTGCCACGTGATGCAGCGCGAGAGTTACCGGGACGAGGCGATCGCCGCGTTGCTGAACCGGCATTTCGTGCCGGTGAAGCTCGACCGCGAACTGCACGGTGCGCTCGATGCGTTCCTGATCGATTTCGTCGAGCAGACCCAGGGCCACGCGGGCTGGCCGCTGAACGTGTTCCTCACCCCCGAGGGGTATCCGCTGATCGGCGCCACCTACCTGCCGCCGGATCGCTTCCGCGAACTCCTGCGACGGCTCAACGGCAGCTGGGCGGAAGAGCCCGACAGGCTGCGCAACCTGGCGCGGCGCACCTTGCTCCAGCTGATGCAGGACGAGACCGCGACCAAGGCCGAGCCGCTGCCCGCGGCGGCGCTGCGCGACGCGCTGTTCGTCGAAGCCATCGGGATCGCCGACGTGATGGAGGGTGGTTTCGGCGACCAGAACAAGTTCCCGATGGCCCCACAGCTGCTGGCCCTGCTCGAGTTGCAGGCCGCGTCCCCGCGCCCGCAGCTGGCGGATTTCCTGATCCTTACACTCGACCGGATGGCCGCGGGCGGGCTGCGCGATCATCTCGCTGGCGGCTTCTTCCGCTACACCATCGACCCGTCCTGGCAGGTGCCGCACTTCGAGAAGATGCTCTACACCCAGGCCCTGTTGTCCGAGGTCTACCGGCGCGCCGCGCGCTTGTTCGGCCGCGCCGACTATGCCGCGGTGGCGCGCGAAACCCTCGCCTTCGTGATGCGCGAGATGGCCGGGCCCCAGGGCGGCTATGTGGCCAGTTTCTCCGCGGTCGACGGCGCCGGGCGCGAGGGTGCGGTCTATCTCTGGGCGGTCGACGAACTGGACGCGCTGCTCGGCGAGCAGGACAGCACGCTGGCCCGGCGTCACTGGCAGCTGGTCGATCCGCCGCTGCTCGATGGCGGGAACCTGCCGCGCCAGGGCGAGACGGTCGAGCAGATCGCCGCGGCGACCGGCGCGACGGCGGCCGAGACCGGACGCCGTCTTGCAGCGATCCGTGAGCGACTGCTCGCGGTCCGGGCCAAGCGCACGCTGCCGGTCGACGACAAGGAGCTGGCCGGCTGGAACGGTCTGATGCTCGCCGCCTTCGCACGCGCCGCGCTGACCTGGGACGATCCGGCGCTGCGTGCGGCGGCGACCCGGATACGGGATTTTCTGGGCACAAGGCTCTGGAACGGCCGGGAGCTGCGGCGTGCGCTGGCCGATGGCCGGGCACTGGGCAAGGCCTCTCTGGAAGACTATGCCTACGCGGCCGATGGCCTCGCGGCCTATGCCGAACTGAGTGGCGATCCGGCCGACCGGGCCCTGGTCGTGGCGCTGCTCGACGCGGCCTGGCAGCGTTTCTACCGGGATGGCGGATGGCGTAGCGACGATCGTCCGCTGATCCCGGGGATGACCGAGCGGCCGGCACTCCCCGAGGGTGCGTTGCCGGCACCGTCCGCGGTGCTGATCCGGGTCGCCGCCCGCAGCGGCGAGCCGGCTCTGGTGCAACGGGCCCGCTCGGCCGCGGAGCGGGGTCGACGCCAGGCCCAGGAGCAGCCCTTCTGGTACGCCGGTCATCATGCGGTACTGCTGGCGGATCCGGTCGCGCAAGGGCCCGAGCGGCAGCCCGGCGGCGATAGGGGGGGCAGCGACGCGGCGCCCGTGCCGGAAGCCAGTGGTCAATGACCCGATACGCGACAGTCTGGGCAATGCCGTCGGAATTGAGTAGTCTCGACCGCACGATGTGAAGCTTGCGGCCGTCCCGCCGACGCGGGCAGGTCAGGATCTTGGGGCGCAGATGTCTCGCGAATACTGGTACTTCCTGGGCGGCGTCGCGGCGGTGCTGGTGCCGCTGCTGGCCTACCTGGTCTACGACAAGGTCGGCCCCTGGGGTCCGCGACCCGACCGTACCATCACCTACCGCGAGGTCGACGGGCATCTGCTCAAGCTGCACGTCTTCGAGGCGCGGGGGAGGGACGCCGGCGCGGCGCCGCCGGCCCTGCTGTTGTTCCACGGCGGCGCCTGGCGCTACGGCAACCCGGAGCAGTTTTACCCCCAATGCGACTATCTCTCCCGGCACGGCCTGACCTGCATCAGTGCCGAGTACCGGATCGAATCCCGGCATCGCACCGATCCCCGCGCCGCGATCCAGGATGCCCGAGCGGCACTGCGCTACCTGCATCGGCATGCCCGGTCGCTGCATATCGACCCGCAGCGCATTGCCGCGGGCGGCGGGTCGGCGGGCGGGCATCTCGCGGCAGCGCTCGGCGTCCCGTTGCCGCTGCCCGACGAGGCCGGGGCCATGGCTGGCGACGCCCGCCCCGGTGCGCTCGTGCTCTACAATCCGATGGTGGATCTCGCGCCGTGCCGGCCCGATCACCATCAGGTCGCCGACTACTGGCAGGACGTCTCGCCGATGCAGCATATCGACGGTAAGGTGCCGCCGACGCTGATCCTGCTCGGGACCGAGGACCCCGAGGTGCCGGTACCGACTGCCCGGGCGTACTGCGACGCGATGCAGGCCCTCGGCGGTCGCTGCGAGTTGGCCCTGTTCCAGGGCGCGAGACACGGTTTCTTCAATCAGCGCGTCGCGGATGGCCGGTACTTCGAGCAGAGCAACGACCGTGTGCTGCGTTTTCTGCGTGACCTGGGTTATCTGGCGCCGGCGCCGCACTGAATGCCTCGGGCCGCGGCCTGGCAGCCGATAGGCCCGGCCATATCGACCGATCTCGCGGGCCCGGACCTGTCCGCGGTGATTGACCGCCACCGTCCGGGGTGCCGATGGAGCCAACGATGAATCAGACCGATGCCGTGCAGCCCGCGCTGTTCGTCTCGCATGGCGCACCCGACATCCTGTCGTCGACCCACGAGTCGCTCGGCGCGCTGCGCGATCTGGCGGTCCGGCTGCCGCGCCCCACTGCGATCGTCGTCGTCTCGGCGCATTGGGTTGCCGACCCGATCGGCGTCACGGTCGGCGAGCCGCTGCGCACCATCCACGACTACCGCGGTTTTCCGGACGAACTCTACGCGCGGCAGTACCCGGCCAGCGGAGACCGGCGGCTGGCCGCCGAGGTGGCCCAGCGGCTCGCCGCGCAAGGCCTGGATTGCCAGGTGGACGAGGCACGCGGCCTGGATCACGGCGCCCGGGTCCCGCTGGCGACCATGTACCCGGCGGCGGACATCCCGGTGGTCCAGGTCTCGCTCCCGACCGGACCGATCACGAACCCCGTCGCGCTCGGTGCGGCCCTCGAACCCTTGCGTCAGTGCGGCATGCTGATCCTCGGTTCCGGGGGGTCGACGCACAACCTGCGCCAGCTCAACCGGACCGGC
>CBDTXT010000337.1:0-3960 GCA_965364465.1 uncultured Chromatiaceae bacterium | reverse complement strand
GGCGTAATGCCAGGTAATATGATTCGCCTGCCGCTCACAGGCGTCGCGTTCGCGCAGGTGGGCGAGGATGGATGTGATCGAGCGCCGGATGCCCCCATGCGCTGGGTGCTGCCGATTACCTGAGCAGCGTTTCCCGGCATCGATCCCAGGGAATTCAGGATTCCGCCGCTGCCATGGCATTGATGGCCTGGGACAGCTGAGGACGGTCGAGTTGTCGCAAGGCGTTCTTGAACGTTTCCACCACCTCGGGGTCCTTGTGCGGAAAGGCGAACAGGAGATTCGTTGAATGCAGGTCCGGATTCGTCGTCAGCATCTCGTCGATCTCCCACGCGGCTTCATCGTACCTACCCAACAACACAAGCGAGGCAGCGAGCCAAAGACGGGCCCGCGTATGCGTGGGGTTGCGTTCCAAAGCCGCCTCGAATGACCCGACCGCTTCGTCATACCGGTGGGTGGCAAACTGGATCTCGCCGGCGATCTGGCTGTAAGACGCTTTCGAGACAGGATTTCGGCTCAACGCGTTCTGCAAGGCCTTTTCGGCCAGTCTGGGTCTGCCGCCATAGTGCAGGATCCAGGCCAACAGGCCGTAGGCATCGGCGTAGTTCGGATTGATTCGGGTCGCCTTCATTGCCGCCGAGATGGCCGCCGCATGGTCACCGAAGAACAGCGCAATCTGCCCGCGCACGAAATGCACCTGTGGCAGCTCAGGGTCAATCTCCGCGGCTTGATTGGCCAGTTTCGCCGCCTCGACGAGTGCCTGTTCGGGCTCCTCTGTCCAACCGTCGATCGCCCGCCGCGTCCAGGTCAGTGCCAGCGCGGCATAGGCACGGGCAAATTGCGGGTCGAGCGCGATCGCCTGCTTGAAATGGTGCACCGCTGCCGCGTTGTCCTCTGGCGTCAGCCGGCCGTAGTAACGCCGGCCGCGCAGGAATTCGTCATAGGCATCGAGGCTGTCTGTTGCCTGGCCTACATCGAACTCGGTCAGACGATGGGTGGAATACTGCCGTAACCCGGCAAGTATGCTAGCGATGATCTGCTCTTTGATGTCGAAGAACTGCGCATTACTGCCGGTAAACCGCTGAGCCCACAATTCGCTTCCGCTGTTGGTGTCAATCATGCGCAGGTTCAACGCAATCTCTTCGCCGCTACGGTCGATATCGCCCCGGACCAGGAAGCGGGCACCGAGCTCTTCCCCCAGGCGGCGGTCGCTAACCGGGACATCCCGATAACCGAAAATCGCCGCGGGGGCGACGACCGACACCTGCGGTTGTCGCCCCAGCTCTTCGATGATGTCCTGGGTCAGCCCGTCGATGAAGTAGCCGTCATCTTGTCCAGTCCTGTCGGTCAGCGGCAGCACTGCGATGGATACCTTGGCTGTCCTGGGTGGTAGCTGCTCCTCGCTGGGGAGGAACCAGGCATACAGTCCGAGTCCAATCGCCAGAACCAGGGCGGCGGCCGGCACAAGCCAACGTGCCAGGCTGAACGAACTGCGTATGCTGGACGCTGGTTCCGCATGTGGGACCGGCTGGGGAATCAGGCGGTAGCCCCGCTTGGGTATCGTCTCGATGAACCGCGGACGGCGCCGGTCGTCGCCGAGCGCACGCCGAAGTTTCGCAATCGTATTGGTGACGGCGTCGTCTGAAACCACGCGCCCTGCCCAGGCCTGGCGTTCCAGCGATTCGCGGGTGACGACCTCACCGGCCTGCCCGGCAAGTATTAGCAATACCTGCATCATCCTGGGTTCGATCCGCTCTACCTGATCATTACGGCGAACTCGCAGCGCCGTGGGATCGACTTCGACATCTGCCAGGACGAACTTGTTTTCTTCCAGTGAAAAGCTGCCCATCAGTGGGCCCCCCGGGGAGTCCGTACGCTATTCCTCAGGAGTGAAGTCGGCGGGGTCGGAAAACCGTTAGCTGACCGACGCGTCGAAAACCCCACTCCACGAGTAGGAACTATAGCCGAACTTGCCACCGCCCCCCGATCACCCGAAAGCGCTAGACAACGCAGCGGGCCTTCCTATGTTATTGATTTTTATGGTCGTAGGTTTTCCGGTACAAAAAAATTGGCAAACGATTGGCCAAGCACCGGAAAAAAAAGCCGGGTTCTGGTCAACCCTTGAGATCAAGTCAAGACAGGAATGAGGTTAGCAATGGCCAAGTTGCGATCGCAGGCCGCAGCCGGCGGCTCGAAGGACATCAAGATGGGGCGTACAGCCAGATGCCTGCCGGCATTGATCGGCGCCGTGCTGGCCAATGTCGCGGTTGCCGCCGACGACCGACCGCCGAATCCGGATTCTGACGCACAGTACGCCTCGCAGAAAGGTCAGGCCGCACTGCCGCTCCACGATTCCGAGGCGGGGCAGCAATCCCGACCACCGGCGGCCGGCAGCACCTACGAGTCTGAAGACGACTGCGAATGAACGCCAGACTCCTGACTATGTTTCAGCTGCAACGCCGGTCGCGTCGGCCGGTGCCACCAGACATTTCACGGTGTGACGTGCCGAGGCCGAATGTATCCGCACGCGCTGCGGTTTGCCTTGGCCTGATTCTGATGACGGTGTGCCCAGTTTGGGCCACCGTTGCTGCGGCAGATGCAACTGAGCCCGGCGAATCTCGGACCGATACGACCCAGAGCGAATTCGAACGGCTGATGGCGGTCGCGCGCAAGACCCAGCAGGGCGCAGGCTCGACGGTACACCACATAGATACCGAGGGTAGGCCCACGCTCGGGCACGAAGATGCGCCGTTGGTCATCGTCGAGGTAGGCAGCTTCGAATGCCCATACTGCCGCCGCCACTGGCTCAATACGATGCCTGCACTGAGGCAGCGCTACATCGAGACCGGCAAGCTGCGCTACGTCTTCGTTGATGTCGTCATTGACCCTGGTCATCGCCACGCCAGGTCAGCGGCCGAGGCGGCGCACTGCGCCAACGAACAGGGACTGTATGCGGCGTTTCGAGATCGCCTCTACAGACACCAGAAGGCAATCGCCGAGGCTTTTCTCGAGTCCCATGCGCAGGCCGTCGGGGTCGACTTACCTGGATTCAGGCGCTGCATGGCAAGCGGCCGCCATCAAGCGCGGGTTGATGGCGACAACGCGCTGGTCCACAGGCTGCGCGTGCGCGGCACACCGAGTTTCTTCTGGGCACGGACTGAGCCTGGTCGCACCGATGTCCGCCTGCTTCGCCGGACCAGTGGTGCACGACCGGTCGAGCATTTCGCCCGGCAGTTCGATGCCCTGTACGAGCGCAACCCGGCAGCGACCGGGACCCTAGCCGAGTCCGCGCGTTGACGGGCTCCGCGGTCCGGTGGCGACACGCAGCGGGTGTCGAGAGGGGGTCAGGAAAATCCGGAGCTTGGCTGCGGCATTTCATGACCAATGAAAGCTCGAAGATGTGATGTCAACAACAAGAGGAGTGAGACCCATGAAGATAGAATCATCGATTGTCCTGATTGCCGCAATGACGGTCGCAGGTAGTGGCTATGCCGGCCAAAGCGGCAAAGAACTGTTCGAATACCACGGCTGTATCAATTGCCATGGAGCCGAGGCGAAGGCACCGATCAGCAAGGTCATCCCTAAACTCGCCGGCAAACCGCAGGACGAGCTATTTACGAAAGCCAAGAAGATCCTCTCCGGCGAGGGAGATACCAAAGAGTCGGAAATCATGCATGCGGCCTTCTATTCGCCGGCACAATGTGACATGCCCCCGGATGATGCCGAGCTGACAGCAATCACCACCTATATCGCATCAGTGAAGTGACAGCTTTCCAAATCCGGCAGGCTGTTCCTGCCGGATGTTGTGACTGGTCGAACACCCTATCGAAAAATCAATTGCCCCGCATCGGCGTTTCAGCCCTGCGGGCCAAATTGAGACGCGCGGATGATTCATAGTGACTGGTGAGGAAAGCCGTTAAAGGGAATGGCACTTACTTAAGCCGATACGGGTTGTTTCTGGAG
>CBDTXT010000336.1:0-3963 GCA_965364465.1 uncultured Chromatiaceae bacterium | reverse complement strand
CGCAGGTCTCACATTGCCCGCTGGCCGGCGACGCCGATGTCCCTGCTTGCGGGCCTCGACGCCAATGGTGGCCGGATGTCGGATAGCCTCGAAAAACTCGTCGCGCACTGGGTTCGCCCCGAGGTCCGCGGGCTGTCCGCGTACCATGTCCAGCCGTCGTCCGGACTGATCAAACTCGACGCGATGGAAAACCCCTACGCCTGGCCGGATGCGCTGCGCGGGCCCTGGCTGGAAATGCTGCGCGGCATCGATCTGAATCGCTATCCGGATCCCACCGCGCGCCAGCTGAGCGAGCGCCTGCGGGACGCGATGGGTGTGCCGCCGGCCATGCGGCTGATGCTGGGCAACGGATCCGACGAGTTGATCCAGATGATCGCGATGGCTTTGTCCGGTCCGTCGCGCAGCATCCTGTCCGTCGATCCGGGCTTCGTGATGTATCGTCTGATCGCGACCTTCTGTGGCATGCGCTATGTCGGCATACCGCTGCAGGCCGAAGATTTTGCGCTGGATCTGCCCGCGGTGCTGCAGGCGATACAGGAGCACCAGCCCGCGGTCGTGTTCCTGGCCTACCCGAACAATCCGACCGGCAACCTGTTCGACGCCCAGGCCGTGTGCGAGGTGATCCGCAATGCACCTGGCCTGGTTGTGATCGACGAGGCCTATGCACCGTTCACCGACGGGAGTTTCATGTCGCGACTGGGCGAGTTCGACAACCTGCTGGTGATGCGCACGCTGTCCAAGATGGGTCTTGCGGGGTTGCGCCTGGGCCTGCTGGCCGGGCCTGCGGCCTGGCTCGATGAGTTGGACAAGGTGCGGCTGCCATACAATATCAACGTGTTGACACAGGCCAGTGCAGAGTTTGCACTGCGCCATAAGCCGGAATTCGACGAACAGACCCGGCTCATCCGCGCCGAGCGCGGACGCCTGCAAGCCGCGCTTGGCCGCCTGCCCGGCGTCACGGTGTTTCCGTCGGATGCGAATTTCCTGTTGCTGCGTACGCCGCCCGGCCGGGCGACCGCCTGGTTCGAGGGTCTGCGCGAACGCGGGGTGCTGGTCAAGAATCTGCACGGCGCCCATGCGTTACTGAACGACTGCCTGCGGCCGACGGTAGGAACCGCCGAGGAGAATGCTGCGCTGACCGCTGCGCTTTCCGAGCTGTCGATGCGCTGAGCATCGGCTAACATAAGGCCGCCCGGGTGAGCGGCCGCTCGCGGTCCGTACCGGGCACACAGGTAACAGACTTCCAAGGTGTAGACGATGATGAATCGGTTCGCGCACGTGCTGGTCGCGATGGCCCTGCTGCTGTCCACTTCTGTCGCAATTGCGCACGCAGCCGGGGGTATCGCGGGCGGTTTCGCGAGTGGTTTCCTACACCCGGTCCTCGGCTGGGATCACGTGGCGGCGATGGTCGCCGTGGGTTTGTGGGGCGCGTTTCTCGGCAACCCGGCAATCTGGATTTTGCCGATCGTGTTTCCGCTGGTCATGGCGATCGGCGGCGCGCTCGGGGTGGCGGGAATACCCCTGCCCGCCGTCGAGACCGGTATTGCGAGTTCCGCGGTGGTCCTCGGTCTGATGGTGGCGTTGGCGGCCCGGCCGCCGTTGTGGGTGGCCGCATCGATCGTCGCGGTTTTTGCGATCTTCCATGGACATGCGCACGGTACCGAGCTGCCGGCCGCAGCCAACCCGCTCGCCTACAGTTTAGGCTTCGTCGTCGCCACCGGTCTGCTGCACCTGGCCGGCATCGCGTTCGGTTTCCTCGGGCATTGGCCCGTCGGCCGCCTGGCCGTGCGTGCCGGCGGCGGCCTGATCGCGCTGGCCGGCGTCGGGTTTCTCGCGGGCGTGGTATGAGCCGCCTGCGGCTGGCGCTCGGCTTTGCCGGGGTGTTGCTGCCCGGTGTCGCCGCGGCGCACAGCCCGATCAAGGGGCTGGACAACTTCTACGCCGGTTTGTTGCACCCGGTGTTCGTGCCGGCCCACCTGCTGCCGATACTGGTGCTGGGTATCCTGTTCGGCCAACGTGGACCCAGGTCGATTCAGCCTGCGATCATCGCCTTCCTCGTCGCGACCCTGGTGGGTCTCGCGCTCACCGCGCTGGCGCCAGCTTACGACGTGCAATTGCCGCTGCTGATCGCTGCCGCGGCGACCGGAGTGCTGGTTGCGCTGGATCGCGATTTGCCGCTGGCCCTGTTTGCATTGCTGGCGGTCGGGCTGGGCCTGCTGATCGGGCTCGATTCCGCGCAGCCGGAATTGTCCGGCCGTGCGCGCCTGGCCGCGCTACTGGGTACCGGCATCGCCGTTTATTTGCTGCTGCTCTACGCGATGGTGTTCGCGGACTGGTTCGGCAAGCGCAACTGGCAGCGCATCGGCCTGCGCGTGCTCGGATCCTGGGCCGCGGCCAGTGCCCTGTTGGTGCTGTCACTGAGCTTCGTGGCCTGAAACGGCGCGCGCGGCCTTGTGTCCGGCGCCCGGCGAGAATCGCCGTTACCGGGTCGCGATCGCTTCAGCCGGCATCCATGCAGCGGCAGTTGTAGCCGAAGCGCTTGCGTACCGCACGCAGGCGGCGCAATAGCTCACCACGGTCGCCGGCATAAACGGCCACGCTCGGGTCGTGCTGGTCGAAGCGCTGGTGCGCCAGGTGTTCCGCGGCAGGCAGCCGATCGTCATGCTGTCGATCGCTGATGTCGCGACAGATCGGGCAGGCGTCCAGCACGCCGGCCGCGATATCGATTTCGATCGCGACCGCGTCGCGCGCCGCGTCCGCGGTTTCTGGCGGGCCGAACAGTCTCATCGATGTCAGTCTCCGGTCAGCGCGGGTCGCTCGCCGACGATCGCTACCTGCTCCAGTTCGTCCCCGTCGCGGCGTATGGTCAGCGACAGCGGGGTCCCCGGCGCCTTGCGAGCGATCACCTGCAGCATCTGGCGCGTGGCCGTGACCGGTTTGCGGTCGATCTGGACGATCAGGTCGCCGGGGCTCAGCCCGGCCCGGTCGCCGGGCCCGTCTGCCAGCACGCCGGATATCAGGATGCCCTCTCCGAACTCGATGTCCAGGGATTCGGCCAGCGCCGGCGTCAGCTTCTGCATGCTGACGCCCAGCCAACCACGGATCACCCGCCCGTTCTGGACGATCTGGGTCATCACCTCCTTGGCCAGCTCTACCGGAATAGCAAACCCAATTCCGAGCGAGCCGCCGCTTTGCGTATACATCGCGGTACTGATGCCGACGACCTCGCCGGCCGCGTTGATCAGGGCCCCCCCGGAGTTGCCCAGGTTGATTGCCGCGTCGGTCTGGATGTAGGTTTCGAAGTCGGTGACCCCGAGGACACTGCGCCCGGTTGCACTGACGATGCCCATGGTCACCGTCTGGCCCACGCCGAACGGATTGCCGATGGCCATCACCACGTCCCCAACCCGTGGTTCCTCCGATCCCCCTAGCCTGGCGATCGGCAGTTTGCTGCCCGCGGCCTGCAGTACCGCGATATCCGTTTCCGGATCAATGCCGACGATGCGCGCCGGCACGCTGCGGCCGTCGCCAAGCACCACCTGGATCTCGCTCGCGCCCTCTATCACGTGGTTGTTCGTCAGCACATAGCCGTTGTGGTCGACGATTACGCCTGAACCGAGGCTGTTCTCGTATCTGGCGGGCGGGCGGCTGACCCGATCGCCGCGAAAGCGCTGGATCAGCGGGTCCTCAAGCACGGTGAGGGGCCTGTGGCGCGTAATCTTGGTCGCGTACACGTTCACCACCGCGGGCGCGGCGCGCTGCACCGCATCCGCGTAGGAGACCGGCCCGCCGGAGCGTGCCGGCAGCGCCGAAGGGGAGGGCGTTGACGCCCCGCGATCGGCCAACTCGGGACGCAGCAACAGGATCAGGAATGCCGCGGCAAGACCGGTGGCGACCGAGGTAAAGAGAAAGACAAACGTACGGTAAAGCCTCATATGCGTAGACTATCATGCAGGCCCGCGC
>CBDTXT010000335.1:0-3966 GCA_965364465.1 uncultured Chromatiaceae bacterium | reverse complement strand
GAACCGTGACCACGAGCTGCCGATCGTGCGCCCGGAACCGGTGCTCCCAGAGGTAGATCCCCTGCCAGGTGCCCAGCGCGCAGCCGCCCCGGCTGACCGGCAGCGTGAGGTCGACCTGGGTGAGTACCGTTCGCACATGTGCCGGCATGTCGTCCGGCCCCTCGGCCGCGTGCATATAGCCGGGGTCTTCGTCCGGCACCAGCCGTCTGAGAAAGCGCTCGAGGTCGGCACGTACCGTTGGGTCCGCGTTTTCGCACAGGATCAGCGACGCGCTGGTATGCTGCAGGAACAGGTGGCACAGCCCGGTCTCGATGTCGGCCCTGCGCACGATCGCGCGTACTTGGTCGGTAATTTCGTAGGTCCCCCGTCCGTCGGTCCGCTGCCGAATGATCTCCTGATGCGTCATGCCATTCTCCCCTATAGGTTCTTCGATGCCTGCCGTGCAACGGCGCCACTGTGTGCCCGAGACAGGCAGACATCGTCCCCGAGCAACGGGCCGGGTGCAATCCCGGGCGAGGGGCCGGTGCACGGCGCCGTGACCTTGGCCTGAGGCCCACCGCCGTGGCCACTAGAGGCCGGCCCGCCGGCGCTTGTTGCTGTCGACGTGCTTTCGTATCCTGCGCGGGTGCGCGAATCCCCGATCAGCCTCGTCGATATGCCCGTCACGGTACTGCGGGGCGTCGGCCCGAAAAATGCCGAGCGCCTGGCCAAGCTCGGAATCCGCAACGTGCAGGATCTGCTGTTCCACCTGCCGATTCGTTACCAGGACCGCACGCGGATCGCGCCGATCGGCAGCCTGCGTCCCGGCGATCAGGCGGTGATCCAGGGCGAGGTCGAGCTGGCCGATGTGCGTTATGGCCGCCGCCGTTCCCTGCTGGTGCGGCTATCCGATCGCAGTGGCAGCATCATGCTGCGGTTCTTCCATTTCAGTGCCGCGCAGCATGCCGGCATGGCGCGCGGTGCCTGGCTGCGTTGCTTCGGCGAGGTGCGCAACGGTCCACTCGGCTACGAGCTCGTGCACCCCGAGGTGCAGCGGGTCGCGGAAGGCGAGGTGGCGGAAGTCGAGCAGGCGCTGACGCCGATCTATCCAACCACCGAAGGGATGCATCAACTGACCTGGCGCGACCTGACCGGGCATGCGCTCGACATGCTCGGCGACGGGGGGCTGCAAGAACTGCTGCCCGACACGGTCCTGGCCGACTACGCGATGCCCCCGCTGGCGGAGGCCGTCCGGCTGCTGCATCGACCGCCCCCGGACCAGTCGCGGCACCTGTTGTCCGGCAGCGGCCATCCGGCGCAGCGTCGGCTGGCGCTCGAGGAGTTGCTGGCCCACCAGTTGAGCCTGCGCGTGCTGCGCCAGCGCCAGCGCCGCTTCGGTGCGCCGCCGCTGAGCGGCGACGGTCGCCTGCAGCAGGCCCTGCGGGATCAGCTGCCGTATCGGCTGACCGGCGCCCAGCAACGGGTGCTACAAGAGTTGCGCAGCGACCTGGCGTCTGAATACCCGGCGTTGCGCCTGGTGCAGGGCGACGTTGGCTCCGGCAAGACCGTGGTCGCGGCACTGGCCGCACTGTGCTGCGTCGAAGCGGACCATCAGGTTGCGCTGATGGCCCCGACCGAGCTGCTGGCCGAGCAGCATCTGCAGACCTTCACTGCCTGGCTGCGTCCGCTGGGCATCGAACCTGCCTGGCTCAGCGGGCGACACAAGGGACGGCGCCGCGCGGCCACCCTGGGCGGTTTGGCGGACGGCGGTATCCAGGTCGTGATCGGCACCCATGCGCTGTTTCAGCACGACGTGCTGTTCGACCGCCTGGGGCTCGTAATCGTCGACGAACAGCATCGCTTCGGCGTGCATCAACGCCTTGCGCTGCGGGAAAAGGGTGCAGCGGGTCGGGTGCCGCACCAGCTGGTGATGACCGCGACCCCGATCCCCCGCACGTTGGCGATGACCGCCTATGCCGATCTCGATCTTTCGGTAATCGACGAGTTGCCGCCCGGCAGGACGCCAGTATCCACGGTCGTGATCACCGAAAGCCGTCGTGACCAGGTGATCGAGCGGGTCGCGCTGGCCTGCCGCGAGGGACGCCAGGCCTATTGGGTCTGTACGTTGATCGAGGAGTCCGAGGCGCTGCAGTGTCAGGCCGCGGAAGATACCGCGCTGCTGCTCACCGAGGCGTTGCAGGGTTTGCGCATCGGCCTGGTGCACGGGCGTCTGAAGGGCCCCGACAAGGAGGCGGTAATGGCCGCGTTCAAGGCCGGCGAGATCGATCTGCTGGTCGCCACCACGGTGATCGAGGTCGGCGTTGACGTGCCCAATGCCAGTCTGATGGTGATCGAGAACGCCGAGCGTCTCGGGCTTTCGCAGTTACACCAGCTGCGCGGGCGCGTCGGGCGAGGAGCCCGGCAGAGCCACTGCGTACTCATGTATCACCCGCCGCTGGGCGAGGTCGCGCGCGAACGCCTCGCGGTGATGCGCGAGACCAACGACGGCTTCGAGATTGCGCGCCGCGACCTCGAGATCCGCGGGCCGGGCGAGGTCCTCGGCACGCGCCAGACCGGCGAGATGCAGTTCCGTATCGCCGACCTGCTGCGTGACCAGGACCTGGTTCCGCAGGTCCAGACCCTGGCCGAGCGACTGTTGGCCAGTCACCCTGGCTGCGTCGCCCCGCTGATTCGGCGCTGGGTCGGCGACAGGGTGCAGTATGCTGATGTGTGAGCGGGCATGCGATAATGCCGGGCGACTCTCACTGCGCAACCATCGATGTTCCGACCGAGCAAGGCGAAACCGTCCGCCCCACGTGAAGCTGCCTGGGCAGCGCTGTCGAAGCGCCGCCTGCCGGGCGTCTCGTCGCAGCTGCATGCATGGCTGGCCGACCCTGGCTCACTGACGCGTTCGGTCATCGCCAGCTGTCGCGGCAGCTTTCGGGTCGATTTGATCGACCAGGCGCGTGGTTCGGCCCTGCCCAGCGAATCGGCCCTGCTTGCTGCCGGCCCGGCGCAGGCGACGTTGATTCGCCAGGTGCGGCTTTATTGCGGGGGTGACGCCTGGGTGTTCGCGCGGACCCTGATCCCGTTGCGAAGCCTGCGCGGTCCGGTGCAAGCACTGAGCCGGCTCGGGGGTCGGCCGCTTGGCGCGGTGCTGTTCTCGGACCCGACGACGCGCCGGCTGCGGGTCGAGGTGGCGCGCATCACGCCACGGCATCGGCTGTTCGCGCCCGCCACCGCGCATCTGGGGCATCGCCCCGGGGCGATCTGCGGGCGGCGAACCCTGTTCGACTATCGCGGCGACCTGATTATGGTCCACCAGCTTTTCCTGACGGCGATCCCGGAGCTTCGGCGGTGAGCCCGGCGCAGTCGACCGCCGCGCGGCGTGGTTGGTGGTCGAGATTCGGCCACTATTGGCGGCTGGTGCGCGCCGATCGGCCGATCGGGATCTATCTGCTGCTGTGGCCGGCCCTGTGGGCGCTGTGGATCGCCGCGGACGGGATCCCACCGCTCTGGGTACTGCTGGTGTTCGTGTTGGGCACCGCGCTGATGCGCTCGGCCGGTTGCGCGATCAACGACTACGCCGACCGCGATTTCGACGGGCGTGTCCAACGCACCGCGCAGCGGCCGTTGGCGACCGGCCTGGTCGCGCCGCGCGAGGCACTTGCGGTGTTCGCCGTGTTGAGCCTGCTGGCCTTCATCTTGGTGCTGACACTGAACCCGAAGACCATCGCGCACTCATTCGTCGCGGTCACGCTGGCCGCGCTCTACCCGTTCAGCAAACGTTATACGCACATGCCGCAACTGGTGCTCGGCATCGCATTCGGCTGGGCGGTGCCGATGGCCTTCACCGCATTGCAGAATCAGATCCCGGCGGTTGCCTGGGTGCTGTTCGCAGCGACCGTGTGCTGGGCGCTGATCTACGACACCATGTATGCGATGGTCGATCGCGAAGATGACCTGGCGGGGGGGATCAAGTCCACC
>CBDTXT010000334.1:0-3968 GCA_965364465.1 uncultured Chromatiaceae bacterium | reverse complement strand
GATCGCGGTAATGGCGCAGATTGCCCGCCGCCTCGTCGATCTGGATGCCAGCGGTTTCGAGTAGTTCGGCCGTGTCTCCGAGTGCCGGGTCGAGCGCGGCGAGCCTCGACAGGAGCTGTGTCGCCTCAGCCAGCGATTGGCGCAACGAGGGTTCGTCGTCGCCGAGCATCGTGAGCAGCCTGTCTGTGTCCCCCAGCAGGCGTTCCGCGTGTGCGAGTCGGGCGTGATCGGCCTCCAGTGAGCGCAGGTCTTCGGGATCGCAGGCGAGCCCGTCCAGCTCGGCAATCTGGAAGTTCAGGTAGTCGATCCGGTTGGCGCGATCGGCGCTGGCCCGGGCCAGCGCCGCATGCTGCTCCCGCGACTTGCGCCAATCCTGGTACAGCGTCGCGACGTCACGCGCGGCCGGGCGCAGGTCGGCATAGGCGTCGAGCAACTGCCTTTGCGCCGCGGGGCGCAGCAGGGACTGATGCGCGTGCTGTCCGTGGATGTCTACCAGCAGCTCGCCGAGTTCGCGCAGCAGTCCCAGTGTGGACGGGCTGCCGTTGATATAGGCTCGGCTGCGGCCGTCACGCACCAACACGCGCCGCAGCAGGCATTCGCCATCCTCTGCGAGGTCGCGTGCCTGAAGCCAGCGCTCGGCCGCAGAACCCTTGGCGAGTTCGAATCCGACCGTGACCTCCGCCCGGGTCGCTCCGTCGCGGATCATGCTGTTGTCCGCCTTGTCGCCGAGCACAAGGCCCAGGGCACCGATCAGGATCGATTTCCCGGCACCGGTCTCGCCGGTCAATGCCGTCATGCCGGGACGCAGCGGGAGTTCCAGGCGCCGGACGATGACCAGGTCCTTCACGGTGATCCGATTCAACATCGCGGCGCGGTCTCCCTTTCAGTTCTTCGGCAGCTCACCCCAACCGAGCTTCGCGCGCAGCACGTTGAAATGATCGTGTCCGACCGGGTGCAGCAGACGCACCCGGGTCGGATGTCGCCGGATACGAAGCTGGTCGCCGTCGTCGAGGGTCAGGTTGACCGCGCCATCGCAGGTGATCCGCACGTCTTTGGGATCGGTATTCCCGCGCACCGATATCTCGATATCGCTGTCCGCGTGCACCACGATCGGCCGGTTGCTCAGCGTGTGCGGACAGATCGGTACCAGCGTGACCGCATCGAGCCCCGGGACCAGCAGCGGGCCGCCCCCGGACAGCGCGTACGCGGTGGAGCCCGTCGGCGTGGATACGATCAGGCCGTCCGAGTGCTGAGTATTGACGAAGCGGCCGTCGATCCAGGTCTCGAACTCGATCATGCGCGCAATATTCCACTTGTGCAGCACGACGTCGTTGAGCGCCAGCGTGGCCGGCTGCCCATCCACCTCGGCGCTGAGCAGAAAGCGCCGGTCTTCATCGTAGTGGCCGTCGAGTACCGCGCTCAGGGTGTCCCCGACCTCGGTCGGATTGATGTCGACCAGAAAGCCCAGCCGGCCCAGATTCACGCCCAGCAGCGGTACCTCGTGGTCGGCCATCGTGCGCGCCGCGCTCAGCAGCGTGCCGTCGCCGCCGACCACCACGGCCAGGTCGCAGCGGCGGGCCAACTCGCTGACCGGCATACCGGCCCCGAGGTCGAGCAGGGCGGCGCTGCGTTCGTCGGGCAGCAGGCCGAGGCCGCGTTGGCTCAGCACCCGTTGCAGGACTTGCAGGGTCTGTCGCAACGGGTCGGCGACGTTCGGCTTGGCGATGAGCGCGATGCGCTGAAATCGGGAGGTGGCTGCACTCACGTCTTTGGCTTCGGTCTCCCAGTCCCCGGGGTGAGCTGGGAAACTAGCACGCGGCCTGACGGTCGCCAAGGGTCACGGCGAGTTTCTTGACACCCAAAAAAATGCCTCCACATAATCGGTCGAACGGCCGGGGCGCAGACTTGTCGAACCCGGGTGACGGTTAACCTATTGGCGGCGCTGAGTGACAACAGGCAGTCCAGAAAACGCGATCAACGAACGGGCCCAGCATTTTCTCAAGGTGCTGATCGAACGTTACATACGAGACGGGCAGCCGGTCGGGTCGCGCACACTCGCCAAGGATGCCGGGCTGGATCTGAGCCCGGCGACCATCCGTAACGTCATGGCGGACCTGGAGGACCTCGGTTTCGTTGCCTCGCCGCATACCTCGGCTGGCCGCGTGCCCACCGTCTCCGGCTACCGCCTGTTTGTCGATTCCTTGCTCTCGCTCGAACCGTTGGACAAGGCGATGCTGCGCAAGGTGCAGCGACAGCTCGACAATCACGGCGAACTCGCGGGCTTGGTCGACTCCGCCTCGCGGCTGCTTTCCAACCTGACCCACCTGGCCGGCGTCGTCATGGTGCCCAAGCAGAATCAGGTCAAGGTGAAGCAGATCGAGTTCGTGCCGCTGTCCGACGTGCGGGTGCTGACGGTCATCGTCACCGCGGCGGGCGAGGTGTACACCCGCATACTCGAGACGTCGCGTGTGTTCAGCCGCAGCGAACTCGAACAGTTGAGCAATTACGTCACCGGACACTATGCCGGCAACGACCTGGGCGCGATTCGGCAGCTGGTTGTGCGCGAAATGCAGGAAACCCGGCGCCATCTCGACGAGCTGATGGTCCAGGCCCTCGAGGTAGCCAGTGCCGCGTTCGGTATCGAGGAGCCGGAGACGGTCGACGCCGGCGACTTCGTCGTCGCCGGCCAGACCAACCTGATGGATTTCGACGAGCTGGCGCAGATGGACAGCCTGCGTTCCCTGTTCAACGCATTCACCGAGAAGCAGGAGATCCTGCACCTGCTGGATCGCAGCCTCGAGGCCGACGGGGTGCAGATCTTCATCGGGGAGGAATCGGGCTACTCGACGCTGAAGGACTGTTCGGTGATCACCGCGCCCTATGAGGTCGATGCCGATGTGGTCGGTGTGCTGGGGGTGATCGGGCCCACCCGGATGGCCTACGACCGGATCATCCCGATCGTCGACATCACGGCCAAGCTGCTGGGCAGCGCCCTCGGATCGCGCTGACTTTCTGACAGATTTCGTCTGGATGGGCTTGAAATCCGGGCCTGTGCCCCCATGTCCCCCTGCGTAGAACGCGCGAGTCTGACCTCGGGCTGTAAAAAATATTGAATTTTCAAACGCTTGCAAGGGGTTCTCATGAGCGAACAGCAGGATCGGTCGGGGCAGGAGAAACCCGACCAGGGAACGGCGGGCGCCGCCGAGGGCACCTTCGAGGAGGGCGCGGCAGAAATGCAGTTCGACAGCGAGGTGGCCGAGCATTCCGCCGAGGACTTGGCCAGGTTGCTCGAGCAGGCGCGCGCGAAGGCCGATGAGCACTATGAGCAGATGGTGCGCGCGCACGCGGAATTGGAGAACCTGAAGAAGCGGCACGCGCGTGATCTGGAGAACGCACACAAGTTCGCGCTGGACAAATTCGTTGCTGAGTTGCTCGGCGTCTGGGACAGCCTGGAGCTGGGACAGAGTGCGGCGCAGGACGAGGGCGCTGACCTCGGCAAGCTGCGCGAGGGCACTGACCTCACGCTGAAGATGCTCGGCGACGTGATGGCCAAGTTCGGCGTCGAGCAGATCGATCCGATCAATCAGCGCTTCGACCCCGAGTATCACCAGGCGATGTCGATGCAGCCGCGCGCCGACGTCCCGCCAAACACGGTCGTCGCAGTCGTGCAAAAGGGCTACACGCTGAACGGGCGACTGGTCAGGCCGGCCATGGTGATGGTTTCGCAGGCCGCCGGTCCTGCCTCATGAACGGGCGCCGGGTGTCTTGAAAATGCGCAAAGACACCCCAACTAATCAACAGTTTCAAAAGCATTCCTGAACGGGAGACTCAAATATCATGGGCAAGATCATCGGTATCGACCTCGGCACCACCAATTCGTGTGTCGCGGTGATGGAAGGCGACAAGGCCAAGGTCATCGAAAACAGCGAGGGCGATCGCACCACGCCGTCGATCATCGCCTATACCGG
>CBDTXT010000333.1:0-3970 GCA_965364465.1 uncultured Chromatiaceae bacterium | reverse complement strand
GGGCTCGAGACCGAGCGTGAGATAGAGATCGAGCGGCTCGCGCAGCATGGCGCCGACGGTCAAACCTACCCTGTCCACGGCACCCCCCGCGGCCCGGCGGTGCGGCACGGCCCCCGCCAGCCAGGCACCGCAGTCGTTGCTGCCGCTGCCGACGAAGCCCAGTTGCACGTCGGCCGCGTCGGCTACGGCAGCGGCCAGCGCGCGTAACAGCGAGAAGTCCGGGTGCATCAGCGCCAGCGTGCCGAGCAAAACAATGCCCTGGTCCGCCGCCTTCAACGCATCGGCGATCGCACGATGCGCCTGGTCCGGATCGACCGGGATGCCCTGCGTATCGGCGCCCAGCGCGGCCGCGACCCCGGCCAGTTCCGTCGCCATCGCCGAAGGCACGCAGACGATGTCGACGTCCAGATCGTAGCCGAAATCGCAGGCCAGCGGATTGATTGCCATGGCCTGCCCCCCCGCGATCACCGCCTGGCGGACCCGGTGATTGAGCATCGGCTGATCCTTGCGCAGCCAGGAACCGACCAGCAAAGTGGCCTGGTTGCCGGCCAAGTCGGCGATCCCTTGACCCAGCCACGGCAGCGGCGGGTCGGCAGCGTCGCCACGGAAATCCTGCTGACGAAGACGATGGTCGATGTTCGGGCTGCCGAGGCCGCGCAGCAATTTCGCCGCCAGATAGAGCTCCTCCAGCGTCGCGCATGGGGAGACCAGCGCCCCGATGCGCTCTGGCGCAGCGTCCTTCAACGCATTGGCCGCGGCCTGCAGCGCATCCTGCCAGTCCACCGCCTGCAGCTTGCCATTCTCGCGCAGCATGGGCCGCAGCAGACGATCATTGCTGTACAGACCCTGGTAGCTGAAACGATCGCGATCCGAGATCCATGTCTGGTTGACCGCGTCGTTCTCGCGCGGCACGACGCGCATCACGCTGCCGCGCCGCACATGTAGACGCAGGTTGCTGCCAACACCGTCATGCGGCGCGATCCCGTCGTGCTCGGTCAGCTCCCAGGCTCGCGCCTTGTAGCGCGAAGGTTTCGCCGTCAGCGCGCCGACCGGGCACAGGTCTATCACGTTGCCCGACAGCTCGGACACCACGCTGTGCTCGACGTACACGCCGATCCGCATATGCTCGCCGCGCCCGGTGGCGCCGAGTTCTCGCAGGCCGGCGATCTCACCCCCGAAGCGCACGCAGCGCGTGCAGTGGATACAGCGCGTCATATCGGTGGCAATCAGCGGGCCAATGTCCTCGTCGCGCACCACACGCTTGCGCTCGACGAACCGCGAAACATCGCCGCCGTAGCCCATCGCGACGTCCTGCAGCTCGCACTCGCCACCCTGGTCGCAGATCGGACAATCCAGCGGGTGATTGATCAGCAGGAATTCCATCGTCCCTTTCTGAGCCTCTCGCGCCAGCGGCGAACGCGTGTAGACCTTCATACCCTCCATGACCGGCGTGGCGCAGGCCGGCAGCGGCTTGGGCGCCTTCTCGACCTCGACCAGACACATCCGACAGTTCGCGGCCACCGAGAGATGCTTGTGATAGCAGAAGCGCGGCACGCTGATGCCGGCCGCATCGGTGACCTCGATCAGCATCTGGCCAGGCCGGGCCGCGAGCGGTTTGCCGTCGACTTCTATCGTGATGGATTTATCTTCCGACATGCCGGCTACACCATGCACTTCTTGTTGTCGATGTGGTACTGAAATTCGTCACGGAAGTGCTTGATGAACCCGGCCACCGGCATGGCCGCTGCGTCACCGAGCGCACAGATCGTGCGTCCCATGATCTTTTTTGCGACATCGTCGAGCAGGTCCAGGTCTTCCTGACGCCCCTTGCCGGTCTCGATGCGATGCACGACCCGGTGCATCCACCCGGTGCCCTCGCGGCACGGGGTGCACTGCCCGCAGGACTCCTCGTAGTAGAAATAGGAGATGCGATCGAGCACCTTGACCATGCAGTTGCTGTCGTCCATTACGATCACCGCGCCCGAGCCCAACATGGACCCCGCCCTGGCGATGCTGTCGTAGTCCATGGTCAGGTCCATCATCATCTCACCGGGCAGCACCGGCGCGGACGAGCCGCCGGGGATCACGGCCTTGCAGGGCCTTCCATCGCGTATCCCCCCGGCCAGTTCGAGCAACTCGGCAAACGGCATGCCCATCGGCACCTCGTAGTTGCCGGGCCGTGCGACATTACCCGAGACCGAAAACAGTTTGGGACCGCCGCTGTTGTCGACGCCAATACCCCGGAACCAGTCAGCCCCCTGGCGGATGATGTCGGGTACCGACGCGAGGGTCTCGGTGTTGTTGATCACGGTCGGCCGGCCGTACAGACCGAACATCGCGGGGAAAGGCGGTTTGAAGCGCGGCTGCCCCTTCTTGCCCTCGAGCGACTCCAGCAGCGCGGTCTCTTCGCCGCAGATGTAGGCGCCGGCGCCCAGATGGGTATGGATATCGAAATCGAAACCCGAGTCCAGGATGTTCTCGCCGAGCAGGCCGGCCTCGCGTGCCTCCGCCAGCGCCTCCTCGAAGCGTTCATAGGGTTCCCAGAACTCGCCGCGGATATAGTTGTAGCCGGCCACCGCGCCGATCGCGTAGCCACAGATGATCATGCCCTCGATCAGCGCATGCGGGTTGTAGCGGAGGATGTCCCGGTCCTTGAAAGTGCCCGGCTCCCCCTCGTCGGAATTACACACCACGTACTTGTCGCCGGGCGCGGTACGATTGATGAAGCTCCATTTGAGGCCGGTAGGAAAACCTGCGCCGCCGCGCCCGCGCAGGCCCGACTGCTTGACCGTCTCGATGATCTCTTCCTGCGCAGTCTTTTCGCCGAGGATACGCTTCAACGCCTCGTAGCCGCCTTCCGACTGGTAGGTTTCGAGCCGCCAGGGACGATCCTTGTGCAGTGTCCGAAAGCAGACTTCGTTAGCCATCGTCTTTACTCCAGGCCGTCCAGGATCTGATCCACGAGCTCCGGGGTCAGATTCTCGTAGTAAGTGTGCCCGATCTGCATCATCGGCGCGCCGCCGCAGGCCCCGAGACACTCGACCTCTTTCAGGCTGAAACGGCCGTCCGGCGTGACCTGACCGAACCCGATACCCAGCCGATTACTCAAGTGCTCGAGGAGGGTGTCCGAGCCGTTGATCATGCAGGAGACGTTTGTGCACAAACAGATCTTGTGCCGACCGACCGGCTTCTGTTCGTACATGGAATAGAAACTTGCCACCTCGTAGACCGCGATCGGCGGCATGTCGAGGTAGTCGGCGACCCGATCCATCAACTCCCGCGTCAGATGGCCGCCGTTCTCGTCCTGCACGATCATCAGCGCCGCCATGCAGGCGGACTGCTGCCAACCCGCGGGATACTTGGCAATCCAGCCATCGATCTGCTCGCGCACCGCCGGCGTGAACAGCGACGCCTTGTCTTCGCGCTTCTTGACTCGCACCATCGGTTCGCTGCGCATAGTCATCGATCGATTTCTCCGAATACGACGTCCATCGTGCCGATGATCGCGACCACGTCGGCCAGCATGTGGCCTCGCGCCATCTCGTCCATCGCCGCCATGTGCGGAAACCCGGGTGCGCGGATCTTCAGCCGGTAGGGCTTGTTCGCGCCGTCTGAGACGATGTAGCAGCCGAACTCGCCCTTCGGCGCCTCGACTGCCGCGTACACCTCGCCCGGCGGCGGGCAATAGCCTTCGGTGAACAGCTTGAAGTGATGGATCAGCGCCTCCATGTCATCTTTCATATCAGCGCGCATCGGCGGTGCAATCTTGTGATCCTCGATCATCACCGGCCCCGGGTTCTCGCGCAGCCACCCGACGCACTGCTTGATGATGCGGGCCGACTGGCGGAACTCCTCGACCCGCACCAGATAACGATCGTAACAATCGCCGCTGGTCCCGATCGGGATGTCGAAGTCCACCGTGTCGTACGTGGCATAAGGCTGCTTCTTTCGCATTTCCCAGGCGATACCC
>CBDTXT010000332.1:0-3986 GCA_965364465.1 uncultured Chromatiaceae bacterium | reverse complement strand
GCGCGCACTGGCAGGAAGCGCACCTGCCGCAGGGCTTTCAGATCCTCGACTCGGACGATCAGCAACGCCTGGTCAAACGCATCGTGCGCGAAATGAACCTCGACGACAGCAAGTGGCCGCCCCGCCAGGCCCAGTGGTTTATCAACAAACAGAAGGACGAGGGCCTGCGTGCCGAGCATCTCGACCCGGGCGGCGACCCCTACCAGCGCCAGATGATAGCGATATACCGCGAGTACGAGGCGGCCTGTCAGCGCGCCGGTAGCGTGGATTTCGCCGAGCTGCTGCTGCGCGCGCACGAGCTGTGGCGTGAGCGACCCGATGTGCTGGCCCACTACCGGCAGCGATTTGCCGCAATCCTGGTCGACGAGTTCCAGGATACCAACAGCATTCAATACGCCTGGTTGCGGCTGCTGGCCGGAGACGATGACCGATTGTTCGTGGTTGGCGATGACGATCAGTCGATCTATGGTTGGCGCGGCGCCCGGGTCGAAAACATCCAGGATTTCCAGGCACATTACCCGAGCGCACAGCTGGTGCGCCTCGAGCAGAATTATCGCTCGACAGGCAATATCCTGCGGGGTGCCAACGCGGTCATCGCGAACAACCCGACGCGGCTAGGCAAACAACTCTGGACCGATGACGGCGACGGCGAGCCGATCCGCGTGTACGGCGCCTTCAACGAAGTCGACGAGGCGCGTTTCGTGGTCGAGCGCATTCGCAGCGAGATTGGTCAAGGCGCCCGGCGCACCGATTGCGCGATCCTGTACCGCACCACGGCGCAGTCGCGGCTGTTCGAGGAGTCGCTAATCCAGGCCGGTATCCCGTACCGTGTCTATGGCGGGCTGAAGTTCTTCGAGCGCGCCGAGATCAAGGATGCCCTCGCCTACCTGCGCCTGGTAGCGAATCGGCATGACGATCCGTCGTTCGAGCGCGCGGTCAACCAGCCGCCGCGCGGCATCGGCCCGCGCACGCTGGATGCGGTACGGGCGCATGCACGCGATTTCGGCTGCTCGCTCTGGCAGGCCGCCGCCGACCTGCTGCGTGGCGGCGCGATGCCGGCGCGTGCGGCGAACGCGCTACGTGCGTTCCAGGAACTGATCGAGGAGATGGACGCCAATAGTATGACGGACGCGCTGCCGGAGCGCGCAGCGTTCGTTATCGAGGCCTCACACTTGCGCGAGCATTTGGAGAAGAGCCGCGACGGCAAGGGGCAGGACCGGGTCGAAAACCTGGAGGAACTGGTCAATGCCTGCCGCCAGTTCGAGGCGCCCGACGATGACGACGGGCTCTCAGAACTCGATGCCTTTCTCGCGCACGCAGCGCTCGAGGCCGGCGACACGCAGGCCGACGAATACGAGGACTGTGTCCAGCTGATGACGCTGCACTCCGCCAAGGGCCTGGAGTTCCCACTCGTGTGCATCGGCGGTGTCGAGGAGGGTTTGTTCCCGCACCGCATGTCGGCCGCAGCCCCGGACCGCCTCGAGGAGGAGCGCCGGCTCTGTTACGTCGGCATGACCAGGGCGATGTCGCAGCTCTATCTGACGCATGCCGAGAGTCGCAGGTTGCACGGTTCCGAGAGCTATCCGCTCCCATCGCGCTTCCTGCGCGAGATCCCGTTCGATCTGATCGAAGAGGTACGGGCCCGGCCGCAGGTCTCCAGGCCCTACGCCGCGGCGGCCGGTTCGCTCGGCACGGCACAGGCCGAGACCGGTTTCCGTCTCGGCCAGCGGGTGCTCCATCCGAAGTTCGGCGAGGGCGTGGTGCTGAATGCGGAGGGCCAGGGCAACGGTGCGCGCGTGCAGGTGAATTTCGAGCAGGCCGGAGCCAAATGGTTGGTCGTGGCCTATGCCAACCTCAGCCCGGTATGAGCCAGGTCGTCGCAGCCACCGGGCCCGCGCAGGACGTCGCATCTAGGCTGCCTGCCGAGGCGGCGGGTCGAGATTCGCCGATTCCATTGTCGCTTTACGTTCACATCCCCTGGTGTGTGCGTAAGTGTCCCTATTGCGACTTCAATTCCCATGCCCAGCGCGGCTCGATCGACGAGGTCGGTTACGTGCAAGCACTGCTGGCCGACCTGGATCAGGAGTTGCGCCGTCAGCACCTGCACGAGGTTCGAAGCCTGTTCGTCGGCGGTGGGACACCCAGCCTGTTCAGCGGCAACGCCATCGCGCAGCTGCTAGACGGCATCGCAGCGCGGTTGCGGCTTTCGCAGGATGCGGAGATCACACTGGAGGCCAACCCGGGGACTGCTGAGGCGCGCCGGTTCGCCGCTTATCGTGCGGCTGGTGTCAACCGCCTGTCGATCGGCGTACAGACCCTGGACGATGCGAAGCTGGCCGCACTGGGTCGGATCCATTCGTCCGACCAGGCCGTCGCAGCCTACCGGATGGCTCGCTCGGCCGGGTTCGACAACATCAACCTCGATTTGATGTACGGCCTGCCCGGACAGGACGTCGGCGGCGCGCTGAACGATCTCGAGGCCCTGATCCGGCTCGGCCCGGAACACGTCTCTTGGTACCAGCTGACGCTCGAGCCCAATACCCTTTTCCATCATCGACCGCCGCGGCTGCCCGACGACGACAGCCTGGCGGACATCATGGATGCGGGTCAGGCGCTTCTAGCCGACGCCGGCTACCTGCAATACGAGGTTTCGGCGTATGCGCGCCCAGGGCGTTGGGCGCGGCACAATCTGAACTATTGGGCGTTCGGCGATTACCTGGGAATCGGTGCCGGCGCCCACGGCAAATTGACCACGCCGGGACATCTGGTCCGGCGCAGCGTCAAGCCGCGTCATCCGGCCGCTTATTTGGCTGCGGTCGACCAGGGTGTGGTTCCGGACGCGCGTCAGGTGGCTGCGCACGACCTCCCGCTGGAGTTCTTCCTGAATGTGTTGCGCCTGACGGACGGCGTCCCTGTCGATTGCTTCGAGCAGCGCACCGGTCTGCCGTTGGCCAGCATTGCCGGCCAGTTGCGACAGGCTCGGGCCAGCGGCTTGCTCGACGCCGGCCCGACGCGCCTGGCGCCGACGGCACTGGGTCAGCGTTACCTGAACGATCTGCTCGCACTGTTCGATCCTGTCTAGGCTGAGCCCGGTGGAGCCGCTGTTCTTTCGACAGGTAGAATGTCCCTATTGCGGCGAACGGATTGACCTGGCGGTCGACGTTTCTGCCGGGGAACAGTCCTACATCGAGGACTGTCAGGGGTGGGGCCGGCCGAGCGAGGGGCGGCTGGCCTGGGCTGGCGGGGACGGGTGCCTGTCCCGCCCACGAGATCTCGGGGCTGGGGAATGCCACGACGGTGCCGGCCGATGTCCGGGGCTATATCCACCGGCTGGAGGACAACCCGCGAGACGAAGCGGCCGCGGTGGCCCTGGTCCTAGGTACGGTGGGGGTGTACGGGGTGATTTCCTACGCGGTGTCCCAGAGAACCCAGGAAATCGGCATTCGGATGGCGCTCGGAGCGACGGCGGCCGACATCAAGCGGCTGGGACTCCGGCACGGACTGCTGATTGCGCTTACGGGTGGGCTCCTCGGGGCGGCCCTGGCAGTGGTGCTGGGACGGACGATCGAGGCCGCGCTGTACGGTGTCTCACCGTCGGACCCGATGAGTGTGGCCGCGATCGTGACGGTCCTGGGGGGCGTGGTGCTGTTGGCCAGCTACGTGCCCGCGCGCCGGGCGACCCGGGTCGAGCCGACGACGGCGCTCAGGGCGGACTGACTGAATCCGTCCGGGCCTCGTTCAGCGCGTCGGCACCACCAGCACCGGCACCGGCGACTTTCGGATCACACCGGCTGAGACGCTTCCCACGACCAGGTCGAACAGCTTCCCGCGACCGTGTGAGCCCACGACGATGACCTCGGCCTCGAGCTTCTCGGCCTGCTCGAGGATGGTCTGGATCGTGGGACCCTGGATCATGAGCGCCGTGACCTCGTGTCCCTGCTCGCGCAGGCGATCGGCCATAGTGTGCAGCTCGTCGTGCTCGCGTT
>CBDTXT010000331.1:0-3999 GCA_965364465.1 uncultured Chromatiaceae bacterium | reverse complement strand
ATACAAAGCATTCCAGGTGGCTCGCCTGCCTGAGATTCGTTTCGGCAGCGGCATCCTCGACGGCCTGCCGGAAATCGCGGCGGACTATGGTCGGGACCTGTTGCTGGTCACGGGTGCGCGGTCACTGCAGCAGACACCACGCTGGTCGCGACTGCTCGACGGACTCGGCCAGCAGGGAATGCGCTGGCAACAGTTCGTGGTCGACGATGAGCCCTCACCCGCGCTGGTCGACAGCGCGGTGGCAGCGCATCGGGACAACCCGATCGATGCGGTGGTAGGTATCGGCGGCGGCAGCGTGCTGGACGCAGCCAAGGCGATCGCGGGACTGCTGCGCAGTGGCCACAGCGTGCTCGACCATCTGGAAGGCGTCGGGCGCGGCCTGCCATACCAGGGCCCCGCGGTGCCCTTCATCGCCGTCCCGACCACGGCCGGCACCGGCAGCGAGGCCACCAAGAACGCAGTGCTGTCACGGCGCGGACCGTCGGGATTCAAGAAATCGTTCCGCGACAATCGACTGGTGGCCCGAGTTGCCGTCGTCGATCCTAGCCTGCTGGCAAGCTGCCCGAAGGACCTGATTGCTGCGAACGGCATGGACGCGTTCACGCAGTTGCTGGAATCCTATGTCTCGCTGCGCGCGAGCCCGTTTACGGATGCGCTGGCATCTTCGGGCATGCAGGCGTTCAGCCATGGCTTCTGGCCCGCCTGGGAAAGTGACGACCCGCTGGCACAACAGGGTTTCGAGAAACTGGCCTATGCATCGCTCTGTTCGGGGATCACATTGGCGCAATGCGGACTCGGCTCGGTACATGGCCTGGCTTCGCCGCTTGGGGCCTTCTTCCCGATCCCGCACGGCATCGTCTGCGGTACGCTCGTCGCGGCCGCAACCCGTGTCAACATCCACGCGCTGCGCGAGCGCGCGCCGGGAGGGGCTGCCCTGCGCAAGTACGCCGAGGCCGCGCTGCTGCTCGGCGGAAACATGTACGCGAGCGAGACGGCTGCGCAGGAGGGATTGATCGCATTGCTCGAGGAATGGACCGACCGGCTGGCGCTGCCACGTCTGGCTCAGTTCGGCATGACCGAGCGAGACATCCCGCGTGTCGTCGCAAACTGTCGTGGCGGCAGCATGCAGACCAATCCGCTAGTCCTGACAGACGACGAGCTTGCCGAACTGCTGCATGCCAGGCTGTAGACCTCGCCCTGACTTTGCCTCAGACGGGCCCGGTAGCGTCGGAACAGCGCATTCAAAACCCGATGCCCACCCCCACTCCGCCACCGTAGCTACCCGTTCCGATGCCGAAATTGATCCGCGGAGAGGCACTGTTCTGCGGATCACGCGGCCACAGCACCAGCCGGTCGCCGGTAACGAGCGGATAGCGATAGGTGGCCTGCCCCACCCGGCCTTCGATGAAACCGCCCAACTGCCCGCGGACCTCGAGCAGTCGATTGGGCGCGTACCCGTAAGGATCGAGGAAGCCTTCCCGTTCGACGACGAATCGGCCCAGCGGCGGCTGATCTGTCAGCGGCCTCCCGTTGCGGCTCAGCGGCAGCGCCATCAGCTCGATGCGGGTACGGTCCGGTAAGTTCTCGATCTGCACGACCTCACCGCCCCAGTGCACGTTGCCGCGGGCGCTGCCACTGGCGGCCACCTGTGCCGGCGTCGGACTGCTATCGGCGCGCGGCCCGGAAGTCTGACAACCGGCCAGCGGCACGAGCAGCAGCGCCAAAGAAACGAGCCTAAATCGCATGGGTCACCATCCCCAGGGCCAAGACGGATAAGGCCCCCACCGACCCCAACCGGGCCACCAGGGATCGTAAAAAGGGTCATAGTACCGCCAGGGCTCCAACGGCTGGAACTTAGGCCACAGATGGAACACAGCCACATCCACGAGCGGATAGCGGTAAGGGAATTCGCCTATGGGCCGGGTCTCCGGAGGAGCAAGGTGGCCGCGCACGCTGAGACGTTTGCCCGCCTGGTACTCGGCAGGGTCGAGAAAGCTGTGAACGCGGGCGATGAACCGGACGCCGTCGCCACCGCTCACGCGGGGCTCCGCGTCTCTTGCCAGCGGCCGCGCGTACAGCTCGATGTCGGTGGAGGAACTGGCATTGCGTACTGCGAGTATCTCCCCACCCCACAACACCTCCCGACCGAGGTAGCGCGCCGGATCGGCCTGTACCGCACGCGGCGCCAAGGTCTCAGGCGCGTCGCTACGCAGCTCCCGAGGCACCTGGCTGGCACACCCGGCGGCCATGACGACAAGCCCGCATAGCAACAGATACAACACCTGGCGGTCAGACATAAGCTTCAACCGTCCCTCTCCGTCAACCTCTGTCCCTATGTCACCGGTCTCGCGCCGAAGGCCCCTGGGCTAAAGAAGCCTGACACACAACCGCTGCTCATTACGTATAGTATTCGGCCTCGATTGAAAGGTAACAGAAGATGAGCGAAGGCAGTCTGCCGTGCTGGGTTTATCGCAGCCCGCGCGTCCAGGAAATGTACCTCTACCTTGCCGCGGAAGACGGGTTCGATCCGGTGCCATCGGCGCTTATGGCGCGTTTCGGCGAACCGGTCCTGGTGATCGAGCTGGAACTCAGCAGCGAACGCGAGCTCGCCAGGGAGGACGTGCACCGGGTGATGGCCAATTTGCAGGAACGCGGCTTCCATTTGCAGATGCCCCCGCATTTACAGCCACCCTTGTATCACGGCAACCTCGACTGATATGCAGTACCTGTTCGCGCCGGTCACTGGCCGATCAGCCAACCGCAAATCAGCCGCTGGGCACACCATGACGCTTGCGCCTCGTCACGCGGCCGCACCGACCGAAATCGCGGGCGCGCTGCCGATCAGCGGGCCGGCCGGCCGACCGATGGTCGGGCTCGGCCGCAGGATCGCCGCCCCCGCGGAGCGACCCAGCGGCGTCGCCAGTCGTTTCAAGGGCCGGACCGCCTTCTGCTACATGCCCCGCCTGCCGGACGCGTCTGTCCGCGGGATGGCCGAATGAAAATACCACTCGGGATCCTGGCAATCGTCGCGCTGCTGCTTCTGCTGCTCCAATGGCTTGCGCCGACACCGGGGCCGGACGCGATGAAAGCCCGCACCGACCTGCCGTGGCAGATCACCCGCAAGCCAGACGGCAGCAGCCGCGTGTTCGATCTGGATCTCGGCAACGCAACCCTGGACGATGCAATGGCCAAGTTCGGGGGCATCGAGAATATCGCGGTCTTCGAACCGGCTGACGGTCCGCTTGTGATGGAGGCCTATTTCGGCAATGTGCAGTTTGGCCCGCTGAACGCCAAAGTAATCGTCGGGCTGGAAGCCAGCGCGGACGAACTGGCGGCGCTGCGTGATCGGGCGGCCGGACGTAAAGGCTCGCCGAGCGGCGATTGGAAATACACGCTGAGCGATCCACCCGCGGTACACGCCGACCGACGGCTCAAGCTGATCACCTATATTCCCGGCACCCGTAACCTGGACGCCGAGTTCTTCCGCTCACGCTTTGGCGAACCCAGTGCCTGGCTGACCGAGAATGAGCGGGTCGTCACCTGGTTCTACCCTCAACTGGGACTCTCCATCACGATCGACACCGAGGCACGCGAAGTGCTCGAATACCAGCCAGCGGCCGATTTCGTGATGCCTCCTGGCGTCACCCGGAATCCGGCCGTGAACCCGCCTTAAGCAGAATGGCACTTACTTAAGCCGATACGGGTTGTTTCTGGAGGAAACGTCGGTGGCATGGATGCCGCCGTCGAGCCTACATGGACGTACTTACGGTGTTTTCCGCAAGAAATGACCCGTGTCGGTGGGCCAACTACCCGACGATCACCGTTAAGTTAAGTGCCATTGGCCTTAAGCAGAACGTATCAGCGCATCCATCTCTCGCTTCGCAAGCTGCCAGCGATCGCTGCGATTGGCACCTTCGGCCATGAGCTCCATCAGACGGTACGCGAGCCTGCGCTGGCTTGGCGACAAATCACGGAGCTTGATCAGCTTGAACAGATAAC
>CBDTXT010000330.1:0-4011 GCA_965364465.1 uncultured Chromatiaceae bacterium | reverse complement strand
GCAGTCGTGAACACCTCCGTCTGCTCGACCCGGGTGCCCTCGACCTCGGCCTGGCCGCGGGTCCTGCGGCGCGCCAGGCGCTCGACGGGATCGGGCGCCCGCCCGCCGACCTGAAGGTGCTCGCGGTCATGTACCCGAACGCCGGCATGTTCGTGGTGCGTGGGGATACAGACTATCGGACCATCGATGAGCTGCGGGGAAAACCGATCGCGTTCGGCACCCGTGCCTCCGGCTTGCGGATCCTGGTCAACGACGTGCTCAGCGGCCTCGATATGTCGCCCGAGCGTGACTTCCAGCAGGTCATCCTCGACAAGGCCGGCGATGGACCGCGCATGGTGTTGGACGGCTCGGTCGAGGCACTGTGGGGCGCCGGTATTGGTTGGCCGGGTTTCGTCCGGGTGGCGGACAGCCCGGTCGGTGCGCGTTTCATCCCGCCGTCGCCGGAACAGGTTCGGCGAATCCTCGCCCGGCATCCACACCTTCGGGCGATGACGGTACCCCCCGGTACCTACCGCGGCCAGACGACCGCGATCCAGTCGCTAGGTCTCTGGTCGCTGATCCTGATACGGCCTGACGTGCCGGAAGCGGTCGCCTACCGGTTGGCGGCTGCGATGCACAATGGCGAGCGGGCGCTGGCGGAACGATTGGCACAGGGCCGTTACACGACACTACAGAACGTGATCGACGAGGTGCCGCCCGAAAGGTTGCATCCAGGTGTCGCTCGTTACCATCGTGATGTTCGCCGGCCGCCCGAATGACACCGCGCGACCCGGCATGGTCGGGTCGGCGCGGCGCTCGTTGGTCCCCGTTCGCCTGGGGAGGCGGTTTGTCAACCGCGTTTTCACGCGCTGGCGCAGGTCGCCTTTTGCAACATGGATCGAAACCGCCAGGGCAATGCGACAGATTTCAAAACCAGCTGACGCCGTTCGCCCCGCAAGGCGCCGGCGCACCGGTTCGTTCGCTCTGGTCGTGACCGGCTGCCTGTCTGCGGTCCTCGTCGCCGGCTGCTCTTCAGGCCAGGACTGGCGGACCGCCAGCCGGCAGCCGGCCGGCATCGCGCCTGACCCACGGCGCACCAACGAGGCGGTCTTGCAGGTCTACGGTGCGGATGCCTGGAGTTGGCGGGGCTGGTTCGCGATTCACACCTGGATCGCCGCCAAAAGGACCGGCGAGGACTCATACCGGGTCTACGACGTGGTCGGTTGGCGGGGCCATCGCGGTCGCCCGGTGATGCAGATCACCCGGGATTATCCCGATCGCTACTGGTTCGGGGAAAGACCCGTGATCCTGAAAGAGCATCGGGGGCCGGGGGTGGACGCGTTGATCGATGCCGTCGACCGGGCGGCCAGTGCGTACCCATGGAAAACGACCTACCGCGTCTTTCCGGGCCCCAACAGCAACACCTTTACGGGCTGGATCGCGAGGCAGGTACCGGAACTGGCGCTGGATTTGCCGCTGTCCGCGATCGGCAGCGGTTATCGTTCCGCGAATTGACCGCGGCCCCTGAGGATCCCGCCAAGCGGCACGCCATCGCCGGTCTCCTGATGCCGGCCAGGGCCTTTACAATCTATACCGAGGTCGAGTCCTGCGAAGCGCTCGAGCCGATCGCCGAGGGATGCCGAAACGATCATGCGGTCACGGGCTCTCATGCCGCGTCGTCGATCAGTCCCAGAGTGCCAGGATCGTCGCGATTGCACGCGTGAATTCATCAAAGGAGTGTGGCTTCACGATATAGTCGTCGACATCGTACTTGAACGCGGCCGCCCGGTCCTTCGCCTCGTTTGAGGATGTCAGCACGATGATGCGCAGGTCCTTGAGCTCAGTATCGCCCCGCAGTTCGTGAAGGAACTCTATGCCGCTCATCTTCGGCAGGTTGAGATCGAGCAGGATCAGCGCAGGCGGCGGGGACATCTTCTCGAACCCGTCCTCTCCCCGTAGCAGGCTCAGTGCTTCCGGGGCGGTGCGGGCGACCCGCAGAGGATTCTTGATCTGGTTCTTCTTCAGCGCCCGTTGGACGGTCATGATGTCGACCCGGTCATCCTCGATCAGCAGTATGGTTTCATCGGTTTTGAGCATGATTTGTCTTGTCCGCTTCTCGCGATGCGATCCAGTCTATTCCTGCGCTAATCGATAGATCGTTTCTTCGGCCATTTGAAGTAAAAGCATGCGCCCTTACCCAGGGCAGACTCCAGCCTTATCTTGCCACCATTTTCCTCGACGATCTTTTTTACCAGCGCCAAGCCGATGCCGGTGCTGTTCTCGAAATCGCCTGTTGCGAGCGTCTGGAACATCATGAAGATCTTTTCATGATGCTCCGGGGCGATGCCCGGGCCATCGTCGCACACAGAGAACTCATAGCATTCCGCATGCGTCGCGGCCGCTATCCGGATCTTTCCCCGTTTGCCGGCATGATGTTTGATGCTGTTGGTGATCAGGTTGGAAAAGACCTGCCCCAGCTGCAGCCGATCAACATGAAGGGTTGGCATATCCCGCTGGACTTTGAACTTGAACCCCTTCGGTGGGGATAGCGAATCGATGATTTCGGCAATCAGCTCCCGCGTGTCGACGTCATCCTCGGACCCGCTGGTCTTGCCGACACGGGAGTACTCCAGCAGCCCTTCGATCAAGTTGTGCATTCGCTGTACACGGTCTCGGAGCAGGGCGAGCTGCTCGCGCGACGCGTCATCCAGCCTGTCTTCAAGGTCTTCCTCGATCCACCCGGCGAGATTGCTCACGGCACGCAGCGGGGCCTTCAGGTCATGCGATGTGACATAGGCGAACTGCTCCAGGTACTGTGCCCTGCGTTCCGCCTCGGCGGTGCGGCTCGCGATGTGGTGCTCCAATGTCTCGTTCAAGGTCTGCAGCTTGCGCTCGGCCGACTTGCGCTCGCCCACTTCCCGGTTCAGGTCCTGGACTGTTTCCCAAAGTTGGGAAGTTCGCACGTCGACCTCTTCCCGTACCCGTCTGGACTGCCCGAGAAGGGTAACAAGATAGGTGGTCAGCAGGGCGGTGAAGGCGAGACCACCCGCGAGAATTACCCAACTGTTGCTCATGCTGGTGGTGAACCGGCCGGGTACGGGACTGCACACCAGCTCCCAGCGCTGATTGCCGATCGAAATCTGCTGGGTGAAGCTCAGGTTTGTGGCTGCTGCATCGTCGCTGGGCAGTCCCTGATGTCTCAGACGCGAGTGGTGCGTGTAGATCAGCGCAGTATCATCCGTCGCCTGCTGGTAGATGTTGAAGTCGATGCCACCGGCCCGGAGATTGGCCAGTCCGCGCTCAACGATCTCCTTGATCGTAAAGACGCCGAGCGCAAAGCCTCGGATTTGCACGGGCGGCCGGGTCGGGTCCAGATCGGTATCGCCGGACTCTTCCTCATCGAAGAACACCGGAATTGCCACGACGAAGCCTTTCCCGCCGTCGGCCGAGTCGTCGAAAGAGATTGCAGACGAAACTCGCGGCCCTCCGCCGAGCTCTGCTTCGCGCAACAGCGCGCCGATGATCGGGTCGGTGCCCAAGTCCAGCCCTACCGCCTCTTTGTGCTCACTGTAAGGCTGGACATAGAGGATGGGATAGAGCCTTGGCCTGTCGGGACTCGCCACCAGCTGGCCGTCGCCGTCGATTTCGTTGATCCGGAAACGCGGAAAACTCCGCCGGGCCTGTGCGACGAATTCTGCCCGGTCTGCTGCCGCGACCACGGCGACCCACTGCAGGGCCCTAATGCCGGTATGCCGCTTCAAGACGGGACCGACGAACTTGCGAAACTCCCGGCGCCTGACCACCGGTGACGCCTGAAAGAAGCTGGCGAGATCCTCGACGATGGTCATCGCATGTATGACCTCCCGCTGCACGAACAGGGCACGGTCGTGTGCCGCTTCGTGAAACGCGGTTTCGACCTGCGCCTGCTCTCTTTCAATGGACAGAAAGAACGCACCATCTGTTATCAGCAGGCCGAAAAGCGCAACCAGGGTGGCGGGAAAGTAGGTCTGCCATAGCGGTTTCTGTCTGGAC
>CBDTXT010000329.1:0-4066 GCA_965364465.1 uncultured Chromatiaceae bacterium | reverse complement strand
CCGGCATGCTCCGCCTCGGAGTCGATCACGCGCTGGTACACGGCGGCGGTGGCTGTCTCACCGTTGGCCAGGGCCTGGTCACGGAAGCGCGGGTAAATATCCTGGTACTCACGCTCCTCGACACTGATCGCGACGCTCAGCGCCTTCTCGACCACGCCCTGCGGGTTCATCTCGATCAGCGCATCGCAGTTCGCCTGGATAGCCTGCAGGGCGTCGATCGCGCGCTGCGTGTCCTCGCCACGACTCGGCACGCCGATCTCGTCGTAGAGTTCGCGCAGCCAGACTGCATGTAGCTTCTCTTCGCCGGCCACCTTGCGGAACAGACTTGCCAGATCGGGGTGTCCGGCCTTCTCCGCCCAACGGGCAAACTCCGGATACATGATCTGATTCTCGTATTCCTCGACATCGACGAACGACTCGGCAGTCTGCTCCATCCGGCTGTCCTGCCTCGCCGCGGCAAAGCACTCGAAAATCATATCCTCGGTAATCTCAGGCTGACTCATAAATCCTCCGATGGGTGTAGGGTCCGCGCAGTGCAAGCCCGCCCGCCACACCGCGACGGGTCAGAATACAGCGGCTGCACCACTGCGCGCTAGGTTTGCCATTTTGACTCGTCCATGTCAATTGACAGTTGTCCACGGCAGGGGCGCGACCGCTGCCGGACACGCGGCTGGCCAGCGATACCGGATCGGCGTATAAGCTGCACGATGAGGACCCTTTCTGCACTGCCTTTGATCCTGATTGCGATGGGCGAGATTCACGCCGGCGACAACCCGGAACAACTCCTGGCGCTGCCGGCAGACGGCTGGCAACTGGTCACCGACGGCGTGATGGGCGGAGTTTCGCGCGCGCAAATGTCGCCCGACATCGTGGGCGGTTTGCGCTGCGTCGCGTTGCGGGGGCGGGTCAGCACCGAGAACAACGGCGGCTTCATCCAGATCGCGATGGACATCCGGGATTTGGCGGATCGCGCGGCGGCCTATGACGGGCTGCGACTGGACGTGGCCGGCAACGGCGAGAGCTACAATGTGCACCTGCGCACCGCCGATCTCTGGCTGCCGTGGCAGTCGTTTCGTGCGTCGTTCCAGAGCGCGCCGGATTGGACATCGGTCTATCTGCCGTTCTCGAGTTTCACGCCCTACCGAACCAGTGCCGACCTCGATCTGTCGAAGCTGCGCCGCCTCGGCATCGTCGCGATCGGCAGGGACTTCGATGCCGAGTTGTGCGTCAGGGACCTCGCATTCTACCGGACAGGCCGCTGACGGCGCGTGCCGGGCTAGCGCAAGGCCTTGAATAGCGTCTTTGTCTTTTTCTTTTCACGAATGCGTGTCACGTCCATGCTGATATGGTGCGGCGTGTAGACCGTCGTCCGGATGAGCCAGTCTCCGGACGGCAACCTTGCCTGTTCGGTCATGGTCCTTATCTGGGTCGTGTCGTCATAGGCGTCTTCGACGACGTCGTATACAAGCTTCATTGCCATCCCCCTTGGTTGTAATCGAACCCTGTTCGCTCGTCGCAATGCAGCGTCAGCCCGGGCCCGTAGCCGCTAGTCTCAACCAAACGCCGGGGCACCGCAATGCCGGGGCCGGCACGCTGGCCGCAGGGACCGCGTTCGCCGCGTCGCGACGCGACCACGACGCGGTCACCGGAAGGCTCTGCTATCCTGGATTTTTGCCGGGGATGTCGGCGATCGCCGGCGCGCCGCGGCTGGACCACGAAGGCCTGCTTGGCTGCGCTAAATGCCGCATCGCGCCAGACACCAGGCTGGCCAAACGCGAGGAATGGCATGGTGGAAGGGCTGACCGACGGCACGCTCGACCTGGGCGAGCTGCGCAGGCAAATCATCGGAATCGACGAGCCACTCGAAACGCCGTTCGGTGAGCGCCTGATGCTGTACGCGGATTACACCGCGTCGGGGCGTTCGCTGCAGTTCGTCGAGGACTACCTGCTGCGCCTGCAGCGCCTGTATGCGAACAGCCATACCGAAGACGACCTCAGCGGACGCGTCACCACCGAGTTGCTGCAACAGGCCGAGGAACACATCAAGCAAGCGGTCAATGCCGGTCCCGACGGACGGATCATCGCCTGCGGTACCGGCGCCACGGGCGCCATCGACCGGATGCAGCAGATCGTCGGGGTGAAGCTGCCGTCAGCCACGCGAGCCTTGCTCGATGGGCTGCTGCAGGGTTTTCTCGGCCCGACCCGGGCGGCCGAGTTCGCGGCCTATTGGCACAGCCATCAGCCAGTGGTGTTCGTCGGGCCCTATGAGCACCACTCGAACGAGATCTCCTGGCGGGAGAACCAGGCCACCGTGGTCGAGGTCGCGCTGGCGCCAGACGGCAGTATCGACCTGGCTCAGCTGGAGGCCCTGCTACAGGACCCCGCCTACCGGGGCCGGCTGCGCATCGGCTCCTTTTCCGCGGCGTCAAACGTGACCGGGATGCGCTCCCCGGTGCATGAGATCGCACGCCTGCTCCATCGGCACGGCGCGCTCGCCTTTTTCGACTATGCCGCCTGTGCACCCTATGTCGGGATCGACATGAATCCGGTGTCAGACCATGACCCGGAGGGCTTCCTCGATGCGGTGTTCCTCTCGCCGCACAAGTTCCTCGGTGGCCCGGGATCGAGCGGCCTGCTGATATTCAACAAGCGCTGCTACCACGCGGAACTCCCCCCCAGTATCGCGGGTGGCGGGACCGTCGATTATGTCGGCCCGGTCGATCACGATTTCATTCACGACATAGAGGCACGCGAGAAGGCGGGCACGCCGGGGATACTGCAGACACTGCGGGCCGCCCTTGCATTCGAGCTGAAGTCCGCCGTCGGTATCGAGCGCATCGAACGGCGCGAGGCACAGATGACCCGCGCCGCCTTCGCCCGCTGGGGCGCGGACCCGCGCATCGAGATACTCGGCAACCCGGATCCCGCACGACGCGTCGGCATCGTCTCTTTCAACATCAGGGACCCCGACGGCGAGTATCTCCACCCGCGCTTCGTGACCACGCTGCTGAACGACCTGTTCGGCATTCAGACCAGGGCCGGCTGCTCCTGTGCCGGGCCCTACGGCCACCAGTTGCTCGGCATCGACCGGCAGAAGGCCGAGACCTATCGCGCCTGGATCAATCGGGGTTACCACGGGGTCAAGCCCGGCTGGTGTCGGGTCGGCTTCCATTTCGCATTCGACGAAGCGGAAATGGAGTACCTGTTGAACTGCGTCGAGTTCGTCGCACGGCACGGCCATCGCTTCGTCGCGCTGTACCGTTTCGACGCGAAGAGCGGGGCCTGGCAGCACAAGCACTGGCAGCCTCCCGCCGTCGTGTTCTCGTTGCGCGAGGCCGTGCAGGGCGACCGAGACCCGCCGCAGCCACTGAGCGTGATGGCGCGCAGGGAGCGCTACCGGCACTATCTCCAGCGGGCCGAGGAGCTCGCCGGACAGGCCGAGCCGGCGTAAGACTGCAGCGGGCGCGCCGTGCATGCGACGGGCCCCAGGTGCCGCGGTACTTGAGTGCAGCGCGATGAAGTTGCAGACTTCGCGGTTTTGGGCTGGTGCTTTCGATGCCGAATACAAATTGTCTCACCGCGCAGATGCTCGAGGTTGGCATGCGCCACCGCAAGCGCCTGGTATTCGATCGGGCGCAGGTGCAGCAATACTGCGAGCTCAGCAGCGACCACAACGCGATTCATCGTGACGCAGAGGCCGCGCGCCTCCGGTTCCCGGGGGCACGCGATATCGTGGTTCCAGGCGGCCTGATCCAGATCTCGGTAACCGGAATCTTCGGCAGCGAGTTTCCGGGTGACGGCTGCCTCGGCCTCACCTTCGTCCCGGAGCGGTTCAAGAAACCCGTCTTTCCGGGTGATGAAATCGACGTAGAGATCGTCGTGACCCGGGTTCGCGGGCCCATGATCGAGGTCGACGTCACGATGAGGGATTGCGATCAGAATCTGATCGCGACCGCCAAGTCGAAACTGATCGTTGCCGACGACGCATATCGGGAGTGGTGGTCGCGCCAAGCCTAGTGGGCTGCTTGGTAAGTTCGGTCACACTCAGCCGATCCACAAGCGTCAT
>CBDTXT010000328.1:0-4069 GCA_965364465.1 uncultured Chromatiaceae bacterium | reverse complement strand
GTGTCGAGCGTGCGCGGACCGGGCGGGGGGTACACGCTGGGGCGGGATGCCGCCGGGATTTTCGTCGCCCAGGTCATCGCAGCCGTGGACGAGAATGTCGACACGACGCGGTGTGGTGGTGCGCACAATTGCCAGGACAACCAGCAGTGCCTGACGCACGACCTGTGGCAGGATCTGAGTAGCCGCATATTCGATTACCTTAACCAGATCAGCCTGCAGGATCTAATGAACCGGCGGGGCGTTCAGGAGGTCGCGGAACGCCAGGGAGTCGCGGATTCCGCCTCGGTCAATCTGGACGAGCTGAAAGCCCAGTCCGCGGGCGCCTGAACGAAACCAGCCGAGAACAACAAACCCAAGCAGCTCCGGAGCGCTGAATGAAACTTCCAATTTACCTCGATTACTCCGCGACGACCCCGGTCGACCCGCGCGTGGCGGAGAAGATGTGTGCCTGTCTGACGCCGGAGGGGGTCTTCGGTAACCCCGCATCGCGCTCGCATGCGTTCGGTTGGGAGGCGGAGAAGCTGGTCGAGGAGGCGCGCGCCAACGTCGCGGCGCTCGTGGGAGCCGATCCGAAAGAAATCGTCTGGACCTCCGGTGCGACCGAGTCGAACAACCTGGCGATCAAGGGTGCGGCACACTTTTATCAGAAGCAGGGCAAACACATCATTACGCTGAAGACGGAGCACAAGGCCGTGCTCGACAGTTGTCGGCAACTCGAGCGCGAGGGTTTCGAGGTCACCTATCTCGACGTGCAGCCGGATGGCCTGGTCGATCTGGCCGCCTTCGAGTCCGCGATCCGTCCGGACACCGTGCTTGCAAGCGTAATGCACGTGAACAACGAGATCGGCGTGATCCAGGATATCGCGGCCATCGGCTCACTTTGCCGCGAACGTAAGATCATATTCCATGTCGATGCGGCGCAGAGCCCGGGCAAGGTGCCGATCGACCTGGCCGGTCTGCCCGTCGATCTCATGAGCTTCAGCGCGCACAAGATCTACGGGCCGAAGGGGATCGGCGCGCTCTATGTTCAGCGCAAGCCGCGCATACGCCTCGAGGCACAGATGCACGGCGGGGGCCACGAGCGCGGATTGCGCTCCGGGACGCTCGCGACGCACCAGATCGTCGGGATGGGTGAGGCGTTTCGCATCGCGCGCGAAGAAATGGCGAGCGAGAACGAGCGGATACTGGCGCTGCGCAATCGGCTGCTCGACGGCCTCCGAGACATGGAAGAGGTCTACGTCAACGGCGACCTGGAGCACCGCATCGCGGGCAATCTCAACATCAGCTTCAACTATGTGGAGGGTGAGAGCCTGATGATGGCGCTGAAGGACATGGCCGTATCCTCGGGCTCGGCATGTACCTCGGCCAGTCTCGAGCCGAGCTACGTCCTGCGTGCGATCGGCCGCCCCGACGAACTCGCCCACAGCTCGCTGCGCTTCACCCTTGGGCGCTTCACGACCGAGGCCGAGATCGACCATGTGCTGTCACAGGTGCGGGGTCAGGTCGAGCGGCTGCGCGAGCTGAGCCCCCTATGGGACATGTACAAGGACGGGATCGACCTGAACAGCGTGAAATGGGTGGCGCACTGAGCGCTTAGCGGTGGGGCGGTCGCCCGCGATGCAACATCGTTGTCGCTTTGTTTGAGGGGCGTGTTCGGTGTAGCCTCGTGGTGCGGGCATTGAGAAAGTCCGTCTCGAGAGAGAATTGTGCGGGTGTTCCCGCTAGTCCTCCGGTGAACCGTGGCCCGGCCGCCGCTGGATGTCCTGTACTACGGGCCACACGCTTGAGAGCATTTGCGATGAATATATATGTAGGTAACCTGGCATACAGTGTCACCGAAGACGAGTTGCGCGACGCCTTCTCCGCCTATGGCGAGGTTTCGCGGGCGAACGTGATAATGGACCGCGATACCGGTCGTTCCAAAGGGTTCGGCTTCGTCGAGATGCCAGACAACGCCCAAGCCGAAGCTGCGATCAACGGCCTCAACGACACCCCGCTGGGCGGTCGCGCGATTCGCGTGAACGAAGCCCGGCCAAGAGATGATCGTCCGCGCCGTCCACCTCGCCACTAAGCCGACAACAACCAGGGGCCGTCCGGTCGTGCCGGCCGGGCGGACCGATACAGTTTTGAAAGGAAGAAGACCGATGGCATACAGCGACAAGGTGATCGAGCACTACGAGAATCCCCGCAACGTCGGTGTACTCGATACGGCCTCGGCCAGCGTCGGCACGGGTATGGTCGGGGCACCTGCCTGCGGCGATGTGATGCGGCTGCAGATCCAGGTCAATGCGCAGGGCGTGATCGAAGACGCCAAGTTCAAGACCTATGGCTGCGGTTCGGCGATCGCTTCCAGTTCGCTGTTGACCGAGTGGGTCAAAGGAAAGACGCTCGATCAGGCGCGCGAGATCAAGAATTCGGAAATCGCCGAGGAACTGGCCTTGCCTCCGGTCAAGGTCCACTGCTCGGTGCTCGCCGAGGACGCGATCAAGGCCGCCATTGCCGATTTCCAATCCAAACAGGGCGAGGCTTAAGCCCACGGAGCAGGCGATGTCGATTACGCTGACCGAAGCGGCGGCGAGCCGCGTCAAGAATTTTCTCGAGAGTCGTGGTCACGGTGTGGGCGTGCGCCTCGGAGTGAAGACCTCCGGTTGTTCCGGTCTGGCCTACGTGCTCGAATTCGTCGACGAGTTGGAGGAGGGCGACCAGGTGTTCGAGGCCGCCGGTGTCAAGGTGATCGTCGACAGCAAGAGTCTCGTCTACCTCGACGGCACCGAGCTCGACTTCGGCAAGGAAGGTCTGAACGAAGGTTTCAAGTTCAACAACCCCAACGTCAAGGATGCATGCGGTTGCGGTGAGAGCTTCAAGGTCTAGGTCGACCTGCCGGATCGGCCCGTGAGGCACCGACGCCCGCTTTCCGGCGGGCGTACCTGATTTGGATACCCCGATGTTCGACTTTTCAAAGAACTACTTCGAGCTGTTCGGCATGCCGATTGGCTTCAGGGTCGATCACGCCCAGCTCGCGTCGCGTTACCGCGAGCTGCAGAAGGTGGTGCATCCTGATCGTTATGCGGCCGCTGGCCAACACAGTCAGCGCCTGTCGTTGCAGGGTGCGACCCTGGTCAACGAGGCCTACGAGATCCTCAAGGACCCGCTGCGACGCGCCCAGTACCTGCTGGGTCTGAAGGACGGCGGCTTCGATCCCTCTCAGCAGACGCTGAACGACCCGGCGTTCCTGATGCGACAGATGGAGTTGCGCGAGGCCCTCGAGCGAGTGCGCAGCGCAGCCGACCCCCATGCGGCGTTGGATACGCTGATGCGGGAAATCGAAGGCATGATCAAGGAACAGGTCGCGCAGCTCGCGGTGCAATTTGAGGATGCGAGTGCGGAACACCTCGGGGCGGCGGCGCAGACGGTCCAGAAGATGCAGTTTCTGAACAAACTGCACGCCGAGGCCGAGGCGATAGAGGCGGACCTGGAAGAGGCGTTCTGATGGCATTGCTGCAGATCGCGGAGCCCGGCCAGTCGGCCGCGCCGCACGAGCACCGCTTGGCCGCAGGGATCGACCTCGGGACCACGAATTCTCTGGTTGCGACGGTGCGCAGCGGCCGCGCCGAGACCCTGCCGGATACCGATGGCCGGCACTTGCTGCCGTCGGTCGTGCGTTACACCACCGACGGCGTCGAGGTCGGCGAATCGGCGCGTCGTGTCGCCGCGCAGGATCCGCTCAACACGATCTCGTCCGCCAAGCGGCTGATCGGCCGCGGTGTCGGTGAATTGAAGTCGCTTGGCAGCGAGTTGCCCTACGATTTCATCAGTGGCGAGAGTGCGGTGCCGCGCATCCGCACCGTCGCGGGAGAGGTCACCGCGATCGAAGTCTCCGCGGAGATCCTCAAGGTCCTCGGGCGGCGTGCCCGCGACACGCTCGGCGGGGAACTCGGCGGGGTGGTGATCACCGTCCCGGCATACTTCGACGATGCCCAGCGCCAGGCAACGAAGGACGCAGCGCGTCTCGCTGGCCTGCATGTTTACCGGCTGCGGAACGAGCCGACCGCGGCGGCAGTGGCCTACG
>CBDTXT010000327.1:0-4078 GCA_965364465.1 uncultured Chromatiaceae bacterium | reverse complement strand
GGAGGAACTGCCAGCCGATGCGCATCACCTCGGTATCCACCGTGTGCGTTCCCATTGCCTCGACGCTGCGCTGTCCGACGCGGACCGCGCCGTAGACCAGGCTGACCAGCAGTGCGGCGACGCTGAGCGAGACCATCATCTCCAGCAGGGTGAAGCCTTGCTGCCGCGACATCACGGGTCGACCGCCTGCGTCAGGCTCACCGAGCGGAGGTCGAATGTGTCTTCGTCGCCTGGCTCGCCCCAGGAGACGGTCAGGTGCAGATCCAGCGGTTTCAACCAGGGCGCCTGCGACGGCTCATCCTCCGGAAACTCGTTCAACACGGCCTGCCAGCGGTAGCCGCCCTCGAACTCGCCTTCGATCACCCCGGGGCGCAGGTCGTTGTAGGCCAGCAGTTCGGTCAACTTGCTGCGCGCCAGCAACACCGCCTGGGTGTAGTCCGCCGCCCGGCTGGACGCCCGCAGGCCGCCCTCGAACAGCTGCAGCAAGCTCCCGCCGACGACAGCGAACATCGTCAACGCGACCAGTATCTCAATCAGCGTGAAACCGCGTGCCCCCCGAGTCATTGCGTGTCGCTCACACGGATGCGTCCGGTCAACCACTCGATATCGACCTGTAGCGACTGGTCGTCCAGTGCCAGCAGCACCCGCCCGCCGGTCGAACTGCCGTCGGGAAAAAAGTCGATGCCGCCACTCGTTTCCCCTGTCTGCAGAGATTCCGCCGTCGTCAGTTGCGCTGACATCCCATTCGGCAACGCCCGTCGGCGCCCGGCATGCTCGATCCCGTAGCTGCCGGCCTCGGTGTCCATCAGGAACCGGCGGCGGGCCTGCTCGGCCTGTGCATGCCGTCGTGTCTCCCGCAGCGTGGTGGCGATCTCGCTGCCTGCCTGGCGCAGGGCCCGCCCTGGCGAGGGGACAATCACCGGTGCGAGCACCGCGGTCAATGTGACCAGGATGGTCAACGCGATCAGCAGTTCGACCAGCGTAAAGCCGGTTGATCTCGCGGTGCGATGCCGAACGCGTTCAATCCCAGTTGGTGATGTCCGCGTCATCGCCCTCTCCCCCGGGCTGGCCATCGGCGCCATAGGAGACCAGGTCAAACTTTCCATTTTCGCCGGGCTGTCGAATTACCAGGTCATTGCCCCATGGGTCCTTCAGCTGCGAGCGCTTGCGCACATAGGGGCCCTTCCAGCGGTCCACCCCCTGCGGCTGGACCACCAGGTCCTCGAGCGTTTCCGGATAGCGTCCGGTTTCCAGTCGATAGAGTTCGACCGAGCTGCTGATCTTCTCCAGCTGGATCTCTGCCGACTTGCGGTTTGCGTCGCTCGCCTTGCCGAGCAGGTTAGGCGCGACCACGGCGGCCAGCACCGCCAGCAGCGCGATAACGACAATCAGTTCGATCAGGGTGAATCCGCGACTGCGGGCAGGTTTGAACATACGACTACTCCGGGTTGGATCAGAACGCGAGGTTGTTGGATTCGAGAATCATCAACACCACCGACAGAATGATCACCGTAATTACCAGCGCGATAGTAATGATAATCAGCGGCTCCGCCAAGGTGAGCAGCCGTTTCATCGAGGTTTGCACTTCACGCTCGTAGATGTCCGCGACCTGTGCCAGCATCATCTCGAGCCTGCCGGACGACTCGCCGACCTTTATCAGCTGGGTCGCCAACGCGGGAAATGCCTGTGATTCCGTGAGCGGGGCGGCGAGCCCCATGCCTTCGCGGACACGCTGCGCGGTCAAGGCAAGGGCCTGGGCGATGACCACGTTGCCCACGATCTGTCTCGAAATATCGAGCGCCGGGACCAGATGAACGCCGTTTTCCAGCAGGCTCGACAAGGTACGGGCGAAACGCGCCGTGGCGAGTTTGCTGATCAACGGACCGACCATCGGCATTTTCAACAGGCGTTCATCCCAGCGTGCGCGCCCGGCCGGACTCTGCCAGTCCTTGCGCAGTTGCCAGACGCCCGCGGCAAGCGCGAGCAGGATCAACCACCACCAGTTGCTGACGAACTCCCCGGCACCGGCCACGATACGGGTCAGCAGGGGCAGGTCGCGTCCTGCGTCGGCGAACATCTGTGTGAACTGGGGGACCACGAATGCCAGCAGCACGGCCACCGCGACGATCGCCATGATCAGCAGGATCGCCGGGTAGATCAGCGCCGACATCAGCGACTGACGCAGTTCGCGCCGATTGGCCCGAAAGCTCGCCAGGCGTTCCAATGCCAAATCGAGGGCGCCACTCGACTCGCCGGCCCTGACCATGTTGCAGTAGAAACGGTCGAAACCGGCATCTGACTGTTCCAGCGCGTCTGACAAAGACTTGCCGCCGCGCACCGCCTTGTTGATGCCTTGAATCATCTCCGACAGTGCCGGGTCCTCGACCAGATCGGCCAGTGTATCGAGCGCCTGGGCCAGCGGCAGCCCGGCGCGCAGCAGCGTCGACAGCTCCAGCGTAAAAAAGTCGATTGTCGTGTTGGCGGATTGGCGGGGCTTCCAACCGACCCGTATCCCGGGTGCTGCGTCTTCGGCCGGCAGCGCAAACTCGATCTGGATCGGTATGTTGCCCTGCGCCTGCAGCGCCCGAACCACGCCGTCGCGGTCGTGGGCCTCCATCCGGCCTTCGACCGTCTGGCCGTCATCCCGCGCCGCCTTGTAGCGAAACGTCGGCATCCGGCTCAGTCCGTCGCGGCCGCTGCGTGCACGACGCGCTCGACCTCATCCAGTGTCGTCAGCCCGGCCAGCGCCTTGCGCAAACCGTCGGTGTACATGTCTTCCATTCCGCCCTCGGCGGCAGTCCGCCGCAGGGTGTCGGCATCTGCGTGTTCGATGATCGCACGCCGCAGCGGCTCGGTCATCACCAGCAGTTCCAGGATCGTGGTCCGTCCGTGATAACCGGTGTGATCACAGGCACTGCAACCCTCGGCGCGGTAGAGGCGGATCGGACGGCTGTCGCTCAGCCGATCCAGCCCGAGCTTGGAAACCAGCGGCGCCGGTGGCAGGTATTCCGTCCTGCATTTCTCGCACAGCCGGCGTACCAGGCGTTGGGCGAGCACTCCTTCGATCGTTGATGTCAACAGATAGTCGTCGACCTGCATATCCTGGAGCCGCGTGATGCTGCTCGCGGCGTCGTTGGTGTGGAGGGTCGAGAATACCTTGTGACCCGTGAGCGCCGCCTGGACGGCGATTCTCGCGGTCTCAACATCGCGCATCTCGCCGATCATGATCACGTCCGGGTCCTGGCGCAGTATCGCGCGCAGCGCATTGGCGAAGGTGAGGTCGATATTCGGCCGGATCGGGATCTGGTTGACCCCCTCCAACTGATATTCGACCGGGTCCTCGACCGTCAGTATCTTCTTGTCCGGGGTGTTCAGCGTGGAGAGCGCGGCATACAGCGTCGTCGTCTTGCCACTGCCGGTGGGACCGGTCACCAGGATGATCCCATGCGGGCTGGTCAACAGCTTTTCGAAGCGGTTGAGGACCCGCTCGTCGAACCCGAGGGCCCAGAAGTCGAGATCGACGTCGCCGCGGTCGAGCAGGCGCATCACGACGCTCTCACCATGCAGTGTCGGCACCGTCGAAATGCGCATGTCGATCTCGCGCCCTTCGGCGCGTAGCTTGATCCGGCCGTCTTGGGGCAGGCGTCGCTCGGCGATGTTCAGGTTGGCCATCACCTTGATCCGCGACACCACGGCGGCTGGCGAAACGCCGTGCGACACGTCCGCGGTTCGCAGCACGCCGTCGATCCGGTACCGGACCGCCAGGCCGCGCTCGACGGGTTCGATATGGATGTCCGATGCCCGCAGTTCCAATGCCCGGGTGACCAGCTGGTTCACCCTGCGGATCACCGGCGCGCCGCTCGCCATGTCGCGCAGATGCGCAATGTCGCCGGCATCGTTGTCCAGCGCCGCATCGTCGGTGTCGGGCACGAACTCCGATTCGTCGTCAACCGGGAAGCGCCTCGCCAGGGTCGCCTGGATCTCGCTGATCGATCCGACCTTGACGTCTACTGGTTTTCCGAATGCGAGTTGCAGTGCCTCGAGCACAAACCCGTCGCCCGGGTCCGCCAGCGCCACT
>CBDTXT010000326.1:0-4089 GCA_965364465.1 uncultured Chromatiaceae bacterium | reverse complement strand
TCACGGACTTCGGCATCTTCATCGGCCTGGACGGTGGTATCGATGGCCTGGTGCACCTGTCCGACATCTCCTGGGACGACACCGGCGAGGCGATGATCCGCAACTACAAGAAGGGTCAAGAACTCGAGACCGTGGTGCTGGCCGTGGATCCGGAGCGGGAGCGCATATCGCTGGGCATCAAGCAGCTCGACAAGGATCCGATCTCCAGCTTCCTTGCATTGCACGAGAAGGGCTCGACCGTGACCGGTACCGTACAGGAGGTCGATGCGAAGGGTGCGATCATCGCGCTGGCGGACGGCGTCGAGGGTTATCTGCGTGCCTCTGAGCTGTCGCGTGACCGCGTTGAAGATGCCCGCTCGATGCTCAAGGAGGGTGAAACGGTCGAGGCCAAGTTTATGGGCATCGATCGCAAGAACCGTTCGATCAGTCTTTCCGTCAAGGCGAAGGACATGGACGAAGAGAAGGCCGCGATCGCGACCTACACGAGCGATGCTTCGAGCGCCGGTACGACCGCGTTCGGTGAACTCTTGAAAGACCACCTGGACGCAAACAAAGAATAAGCGGCCTGCCGGCCGCAGAAAATGACGGCGGCGGCTTCGGCCGCCGCATTTACCGGAAACTGTTGGACTCGGTTACCAATGACCAAATCGGAACTGATCGAAGTCATTGCTCGCGAACAAAGCCATCTCGCCTACCGCGACGTTGAACTGGCCGTCAAATGCATGATCGAACAGATGAGCCAGGCGCTGGCCTCGGGTGAGCGCATAGAGATCCGTGGCTTTGGGAGTTTTTCGCTGCATTTCCGGCCACCCAGGATGGGGCGCAACCCGAAGACCGGTGACTCTGTCGAACTCAGCGGCAAGTATGTGCCGCACTTCAAACCGGGCAAGGAATTGCGTGAGCGGGTCAATCTGAAATTTGAACCGCAAGCAGAGGAACAGAACGAACAGGTCGGATAGGCCTTTGCCGGGTACTGCGTCGAAATCACCGGGCCGGCCTTTGCCGGCTTTCCTTTGCCGGTCCCTGGGACGCGACCCGGGAGGCTCAGGGGGTCGACTCCTTTGGCGGCAATCCGCCGGTTTGCCGGTCCCGGAACATGATGGTGTCTTCGCCACGCCGGGGCTGCGCTGACATGGCGTGCGTGCTGCGGGTGCGGGTACCGATCTGCGGCGCGCCCTGGGCCTGTCGATGACCGGCTGCGACCAGCGACTCGTGCAGTTGCCGGCTGTATGCGAGGCGATGCACGCGCGGTTGCGATGCCCCGATCTGCTGCGCCCAGAGCAGTATCTTGCCGCCGTCTTCGTCGCGCGCTGAGGGCTCCACGACCTGGAACCCAAGCAGCGCGAACTCTTCCGGGAGCGGTGTGTCGCTCGGCCAGCCTTGAACTGCCCCTACCCCCAGGAAGTGCCCGATATAAAACAGCGGCAACGCGATCAGCAGCGCGCCGGTCAGCCAGCGCGGGCGCCGCGCTTGGGCCGCCAGCGTCAGCGCAAGCAGTACGAGCGGCAGCAGATAGGCCAGCGTCAATAACAGCCCGCCGAGGCCCGGCATGTCGCTCAGGCCCCGAAGTCCATCGCATACGGCGTCAGGCGCTTCTGCAAGCGGTTGATTTTCCCGATCTTGCCAACGCCGTCCAGCGTGAATCTCACCACCGTCTGCTCCTCGTCCTGTTGTGCCAGCTGCACCTTGCGCACGTACACCGTTTGCAGCGTCGGATTGACCTTTTCGACCTTGATCAGGGCCTCGACCGGGCTGCGCTGCGCCGCCTTGTAATAGTACAGATTGACGATGTACTCACCCGGAATGATGCCGCGGATCGTCACGACCTCCTGGTTGATCGGATAGATGACTTCCCTGCCGTCGATCATCACGGTGTCGTTGACCTCTCCCCGGTCGTCGCGGTCGAGGTGCAGCCAGCCGGCATCCTTGCGCAGGTAGGAGACGGTTTCGCCGATCGGGTCCTGCACCCAGAGATCGATGTCGTCGGCCAACTGATCCGGCCAGGTAACGGAGATGATGAATTCGGCCTTCAGGTTCACCCGGCCCTTGCGCGCATCGGGATTCATGAACATCACCGACACGAGGAACAGGAAGGTGAATCCCAGCAGCGCATTGAACAGCAGATCGATGAACGGATCCGTGGCCCGGCGATTTCTCGAGTAGCGACGCCGCATCGCGGCGCTCAGTCCCGGACCAGCCGGCGCAGTTGGGAGATCACGTGAACCTCGGAGAGCTCGATGATCTCGGCCATCAGCCGATCAACCGCGCCGTCGAGCAGCCGGTACTGGAACCCGAGCAGTATCCCGGCGGCCAGACCGGTCAGCGTGGTGTAGAGCGCGATGCGCATGCCGGCACTCATATTGGTCAGGAGTTGCTGCAGGGCCTGGATGTCGACGCTCGAGACCTGAGCGACCGAACCCAGCATGAAAATGAAGCCGATCACCGTGCCCAGCAGTCCAAGACGGATCATCAGGTCGGCCAGAAACCAGCCGGTCTCGTGCCCGCGCCCCAACGCATTTTCCAACCGTTCCAGCAGCAGGTCCTGGCTGCACAACATGCCCTGTCGAAAGGTCTTGTTGGCGAGCAGCAGCAGGTGGTGGTGCGCGAAAGAATCGGTCGCCTGGCCGTCGCCGAACAGGATGCCGTGCTCGGGGTCCGTGACGAACAGGGTGTCACCGCGCCGTACCCGGCCAGCGAGCCGCATCGCGATACACAGTTCTTTGCCGAGCTGCCGTGCGCGCCGCCCGGCGTCCAGGCTCGCGAGCAGGAACAGCAGCAGAATCACCGCGGAAAGGTGACTCTCATCGGTCCTTAGCAGGGTTCCCACCATCTCGTTGTAGAACGCGACGAATGCGCCGAACACGACGATGCCGAAGAAAATCAGCCAGCGGTAGAAGGCGATGTAGGCGCCGGCACACGGAGTCATGACGACGGGGGCCTGATTCGTGATTGAACAGGCAGTATAAACAAACCGCGTCGGGTGATTGCCAGCTTGCAGCGTCCCGGGTGTCGAGGACTCGGACGCCGTGAGTGTCGCGACCATGATCGATGCCGGGACATCGTCGGGTTGGCGATGAGCCCGGGTTGCGGAGTTGGCAGTCCCTTGCCGGTGGGGGTTCCCTAATGCGAGCGCTCTTGCGTCAGGCGCTGAAGGCGAGGGCGCACAGATAGCTTGCGAGCGCCGCGACAAAGACGCTGATCTCGAGCATCGAGCGCGGCCTGTCACGGCGCGCGGCGACATTGAAACTCATGATGTTCTCGACCTTGTGATGGTTGAGGTCGCGCATGAAATAGCGATGTTGCGTCATGTTGGTCTCCCGGTTGATGTTTTCTGTACGTTCTCTTAAATATAGCGCGGAAAGAGAACAAGGCAAGAACGAATTGCAGCTGCGTGGCGCTTCGGGGATGAAAGAATGCTTATATACGGTTATACTTAACCAGCGACTTTTCAGGGGAATGTGGTCTTGAATCACCGACTCGTTGAGCAGTGCGTGGAAAGACTCTGTCGGAAGGGCTGCAAGGCCGTCTGGTCGGATATCGACAGCCTCGATTCCGGGCTTCCGATCCCCGAGATCAACGGGCTTTCCGAGCCCGAGGTGCGGGCGGTCGTGCGCTAGTTGAAGTCGGTGATGGCGGGCTACGAAGGTCGCTGCGTCATGGAGTCGGCCTTGTGTGACCCGCCGCAGATGTTCAAACTCGGCGCCTGATTTCCTACAAGCCTCGTTCGTCAATGCGTGTAGCCCTTCGCGTCGAGGTCCGTACCCTGCGCGGTCTGCAACAAGGTGTGCCGAACCTTTTGCGGCTGTTCGGCGATTACCAGGTGCGGGCAAGTTTCTTCTTCGCACTCGGACGTGATCTCTCGGGTCTGAGCCCGCTCAGTGCCTGGCATGACCGCGCCCATCTCGGACTGTCCCGGTTGGCCTATGGCACGCTGATGGTCGGTCCGTCGCTGGCGCGGGCCGCCGCCAACCGGGTGGACGAGCGGGCCGTATTACCCGGCGCCGCCGACCTGGAAATGGCCCGAGCCGCGGGCGAACTTGCCGCGGCTGGAACGGTGACCACGTTGGGCAACATCTACTGGACCAGGCC
>CBDTXT010000325.1:0-4104 GCA_965364465.1 uncultured Chromatiaceae bacterium | reverse complement strand
GATCAAACCGGCCCGGGCGTATCAGCGGGTTGAGATCGTCGACGGGTCGGGGGATACTGGTAGCACCCTATCCTGGCTCGCTGAACACGAACATGACCCGCTGGATTGCCATAGCGTTGCTGCTGCTCTGGCCCGTCGCCAGGCACAGTCCACCCGTGGCAAGGCCGGCATCGGCGCCAACGGGCTGACCGCGGCGCAGACCGCACGCGCTGCCAACCCGCAGTTGTCCGGTCGTGAACTTGCCCAGGCGCTGCGCTCGCAGCGCAGCAAGCGGGGCAACGCAGGCCAGAAGAAGTCCGAGCCCACCGGGCGGGTGCGCCCGACCAAGCCCAGCACCTCTGCCGCCGCGGAAGACCAGCCGTGGAAAGTCGGTGCCAGCGAAACCGTGCGCGGTCAAACCGTAACCGGGACCATGGTGGGCCGCAGTCAAAAGACCACGGGCGATGAGCCGAGTACCTGCCGGAACGTTACCGGTACCGAGTACATGGGTGCGGATATCTTTCGCGACTTCTGTCAGACCGAGCCCAGCAAAGGGCCCGCGAAGGTTCGTCAAAATCCGACCAGTCATGGCAACCGGGTGACCGGTAACGAGGTCGGTCGCAGCACCAAGGTGACCGGCGACGAGCCCGGCACCTGCAAGAATGTCACCGGCACCGAGTATGTCAGCGCAAACCAGGCGCAGGCCTTCTGTGGGACCGATCCCAAGCCCGGCCCGGCCAAGGCGACCATCGCAGAGACCCGCAAGGGCAAGGCCGTCACCGGTGACAACGTGGGTCGTTCCGCCAAGGTGACCGGGGACGAGCCCGGCGCCGATCGTGAGCTGACCGGCACCCAATACACCAAACCCGGCGATGGCCAGGCGCCTGCCAAGGTCGGTAGCAGCAACACCTTGCGCGGTGGTTCCGTGACCGGCTCCATGGTGGGTCGCGCCGACAAGGTGACCGGCGACGAGCCGGGCAGCTGCCGCAACATCACGGGTGACGACTATGTCGGCCAGGAGCAGTATCAGGGCTTCTGCAGCAGCACCCCGGCACCCAAGGATCGGAAGGTTGGCGCGTCGCAGACCCTCAAGGGCGAGACCGTCACCGGTACCCAGACCGGGCGCGGCAGCATGGTAACGGGGGACGAGCCCGGCACCTGCAAAGCCATCACCGGCACGCCGTATGCCGGAGCCGAACAGTACCGCAGTTACTGCCAACCGGAAGAGACCATCATCGCTGAGGCGCGTACTCGCCCGCAGCGCAGTACGCCGGGTTCGGTGATGACCGGTCGGCAGCCGGGTATCGGCGGCAAGATGACCGGCGCAGAAAGTGGTGCGTGCGAGTCGCTGACCGGTACCCCCTACGTAGGTGCCGACCAGTTCGCTGCCGCATGCCCGGCGCCCGCTGCCGAGCCGAGCAGCCCGGATTTTCCCCAAGCCCTCGGTCAGGCCGCGCCCTGGGCTGATTTCAGCGTCGCGGCCCCGTCCCATGCCTCGCAGACCGCAGCCGATCACGCAGATGTGACCGGCAGCCGGTATGAGCAGGGGCAAATCACCGGGCCGTTCGGCAAAGCCAGCGGCAAGGTGACCGGTACCGAAGAGGCTCGGTTCGGCCGTGGTAACGGTGCCCCGGCACCGGCACCGATGCCCGAGACTGCTGTTGAGACAGCGGGACGCGTCAAGCCCCGTATCAGCGGCGAGGGCCAGAATGCCGGCCTGAAGATCACCGGCGACGACTGGGATCGCGGCGATCGCGTGACCGGCACCGAGGGCACGTCCGCCATCGGCCGCAATCCGACCCGTCGCGGCCCGATGAGCGCCATGACCGCCACGCAGATCAAGCGCAACGAGGACGTGGCCGCACCCCTTAGCAAGGTGACCGGCAGCAGCGGTAACACCGAAAAGGGCTCGCTGATTACCTACTCGGGCGGTGCCCGAGGCTGATCGGAAGCGGGTAGATCGACATGCTGCGCACTCATCGCCAAAATGCGCGCTTCGTGGCGCGGACGAGGCCGACCGCGCCACTGCGCCGCCCAGGGGCTGTTGGTGTTGGCCGTGCTGCGGAGCCTCGTGCCGCAGCCGGCCTGCATCCTCTGAGTCGTGGCGACGAGAATGCCCGGCTGTTCGACTATGAGCAGCGCGTGAAGTCGTCTTTCGACGCCATCGTACCGGTCCTTAAGCAGGTATCAGCGATGCAGCACGAGCGGGACTTCGAGGAGCGGGCTCAATCGATAGTGCGCGAGCAACTCGGTTTCGAACTGTTTGACGAGATCCTGGCGGATGCCTGGGTGGACCAACTGGACATGCGCCGCTTATTTGCCTGGTGTGTCTTCAAGACCTACAGGCACTACTGCGACGACTTCTTCGCTGCGGATCCGCTCGGCTCGGCGGATGAGGAAAGCTTCCAGGATTTCTTGCAGGATTGTGGATTTCACACGCTCGACCTCTCGCCCTGCGCGGATGGGCGTCTGGCGCATGTGATTCGCTATGTGCTGCGGCTACCTTACCGGGCCGTGCGCCGCAAGTCCTATGCCGGTGCCCTGTTCGATATCGAAGACAGTCTGGCCAAGTGGACTGAGACGGAGTTAACGCGGTTCCGCGAGGGCAGGCCGAACACGGCCGATGCGCCGACGCGCTATCTGAAGGCGGTGGTGTATCACTACAGCTCGGTGGATCCGGCGCACGAAGGTTGTGCGGCGCACGGTTCTGATACCGGGCGCGCGGCACAGGCCGGCCTCGATCGGTTGCTGGATTTCCAACGCGCAGTGCAAAACAGTTTTTGTTGCGGCGCATCGATCGACCTGTTGCTGATCGGCCTGGACACCGATACCGATGCCATCCGAGTGCATGTGCCCGATGGCAACGGGATCATCGACCTGGATCGGTATGCGGACGCGCTGGCCCTGGACGGTCAGACGCGGCACATGATGTCGACTCAGGCGCAGGATCACATTGCCAGCGCCATTCGCGGTGTGGCGCCGGATGTAACCGACGGCATGGCGCGGTTCATTGCGCGTTTGCTGGAGAACAACCTGTCGCAGATCGACTACGTGCGCAACTTCCATGGTGAGCATTACAGCGATACCGGTCATGCGGAACGTTTTATCGGTGCCGGTATCGGCTTCGAGGAAGTGCAGCTCCGCAATCTGACCTATTTCGCCTACATGGACACGGTGGAAGAGGCGGCGCCGGAACTGGACGGGGGAGTAAAGATTTTTACCGGGCTGAATGTGTCACACGGGCTGCCCATTCCAATCGTGGTGCGCTACGACTACCACGGCGAGGTCCCCGGCGCGCGTGATCGCGCCATTGCGCATTGCCATCGCGTCGACGGCGCATTGCGCGCCCGTTACCCGAATCTGGAGAAGCGTGGATTGCTGCACAGATTACTGGTGGTGCGCGATTGCGACGCGGGCACGCCGATCGAGGTGCTGGGCTGTTCGGTCAAGTCGCAAGTGCCAAAGGGGGCCCACTGATGAAGATTTGTCAGGTAGAACGCCCGTTGGTCTCGACCAATCGCATTGCCATGATGGAGCACAAGCACCTGCAGGTGGTGATCGATGGAAGCTCCAAGCTGGTCGCGGTCGACGCTATCGGTGCCAAGCCGGGCGATTGGGTGATCTGCGTGGGCAGTTCGGCGGCGCGCGAGGCGGCCGGCAGCAAGGGCTACCCGAGTGATCTGACCATCGTCGGGATCATTGACCACTGGCCCCCCGAAGGGCAGGAAGGCTGATGGACATCCTGCAGGTTGAAGGACCGTTGGTGTGCACGCGTCGCATCGAAGGTCTGAAACAGATCAGCCTGCGAGTGCTGCGCGACATGAAGGGTAAGCAGCACGTAGCCGTGGACCCCGTCGGCGCCCATGCAGGCAACTGGGTGTTTATGTCGAGTGGGTCGGCGGCGCGATACGCCGCAGGGGATTTTGAGATTCTGACCGATCTGACGATCGCCGGGATCATCGACAACTGGGCCGAGATCGTCGGCCAGGGCGCTGATGCGGGCCAGGCGGCCGGCTGAGCGGTACGGACATTTTTCAGAAGACAATCGAGTCAGCAGGAGACACGAAGATGGCAAGCGAAAACTACGGCATCGCACTGGGCATGATCGAAACCCGCGGGCTGGTG
>CBDTXT010000324.1:0-4122 GCA_965364465.1 uncultured Chromatiaceae bacterium | reverse complement strand
GATCAGGTCCATCCCGTCGACCTTGATGCGCAGGCGATCGTCCGCCAGGCCATGGATCGCCGGCAGGCTGGAGACGCCACCCGCCCCGTTCAGGCTGACGCCCGGGACATCGCGCAGCAGGCTGGCGGTATCGCTGGTGGCGGGGCGGAGTACCTGCACGGTCTCGGCGTCGACGTTCGATGCACCCAGCAGCGGTGGCTCTTCCGTCTGGGCCTCGACGCTGATCGGATCGAGGAGGGTTTCCTGGGCCATGCCGGCCTGTGCGAACGGAACCAGCGCGATGGCCAGCGTGAGCCGGCTCAGCCGGAACCTTGCCGGTGTATTCAACAGAATCATTTTGAGAAGTCCTAAAGTGCAAACAGGGGATCAAACCGCACGGCGCGACATCTGCCGCCCAACAGACAGGGCGGCAAGACGTGCCGTTCACCCGGGGGTGACGATCGGGCGTGCGGGGAACGAAACGGAGACTTCAGGAAAACGCCGGCGGGGCGCGCGTCGAATACGCGGAAAAATGGTGCGTGCGGTGCTGGTGCCCGGCCGTCTGCTCGAGCGAACCGATCGCGTACAGGCCGACGACCGGCGGCAGCGGGGGAGCCGAGAGCGCGGCCGAGCCGGCCATCTGGAACAGTTTCAGCGCGCTGCAGTGCTCGCTGCCCTGCCCCTCGCCCGCGGGCGCCAGATCGAGCGTGACCAGCCGCTGGCCTTTCAGCGTGCAGACCACGACCTGCTGCCCACCGGCATCGTGCGCGATCAGCGGGGTCACCAGGTAGGCGAGTACCGGCTGCAGCAGGAAACCGGCCACCAGGATCCAGGCAGTGACCGGGCCACCGCGGCGCGTCGGCCCAAACCTATTGCATCTCTTGTCGATCAGTCTGCGCATATCCCTGCGTAACGCGCGCGGCGGCCGCTCGGTTTCCCTGGGCACACCGGCCGGACGGTGCATGTGAGGCGGATACTAACCCACGTCGTCCGAATGGAGATTAATCTGTGTTAGGAAAGGTGCCGCGTACGATCAGGCTGCCTAGTGGACCGCGAAAAAACAAAAACCCCGCCGGGGCGGGGTTCCTGATTTGCTCGGTCGGAGGCTGGCTCAGTTGAACGTGAAGTTCTCACGCATGATGGTCGGTGCGCGACGCGCGTTCTTCTCGAATTCGTCGCCGACGTCGATCGGGTTCGGGATGTCGATCGTCGGCGCCTTCCAGCCCGGCGGTACCCGGCCCATGCGCGCCGGCGCATTCATCATGTCGTCCCAGGCCTGCGACATACCGTCCTGCGGGTCGGTCGGGTCCATCCACACCTGCGGACCGGCGCCCCAGACGCGCGGGTGCATCGGGTTGAAGCTGTCGCGACGCGACATGTCGAAGCTCTGCATGAAGGGCATGCCACGGAACGGGCTGCCGCCGCTGAACGGGCCACCGCCACCGAAGGGACCGCCACCGTTGAACGGGCCGCCGCCGTAGGGCGCTCCGCCATAAGGTGCTCCGCCGTAGGGTGCACCCCCATAAGGTGCACCGCCATAGGGTGCACCGCCGTAGGGCGCACCGCCGTAGGAGCCGCCCGCGTAGGGCTGCGGCGCATAGCCGTAACCGGCCGGCGGCCCGTACGGGCTCGCACCGGCGGTCGGGGCAGGATCTGCCGCAGCGGCCATCTGGCTGCCGACCAACAGCAGCGAGGCTCCCAGAACATGTAGTTTAGCCATCGAAATCTCCTTAAATTTGCATCTCGCCATGCGCAGCGTCAGGCGCCCCACAGGCAGTATAGTACCGGTGCTCTCAGGAAATCCGCGGCCTACAGCATGCCGGGGGAGCCGGACAAGTCCGGCCCTGAGTAGTTGTCGAACGTTTATTAGTATATGCTTATTTACTCTGTATCGCAAGCGCTGCGATGCTGCGCGCCGGCTAGCCCATGGGCAGCCCGCGCGCCAGGTCGTCGCGAATGTCCGCGAACGCTTCGAGACCCACTGCAACCCGCACCAGCCCGTCGCCGATCCCGGCCGCGCGGCGCTCCTCCTCGCTCAGGCGACCGTGCGTGGTCGTGGCCGGGTGGGTGATCGTGGTCTTGGTGTCTCCGAGATTCGCGGTGATCGACAACATACGGGTCGCATCGATCACCCGCCAGGCACCCTCGCGGCCGCCGCTCACCTCGAACGCGACGATGCCGCCGGGCAGGCGCTGCTGGCGTGCGGCCAGCGCATGCTGCGGATGCCCTTCCAGGCCCGGATAGTGGACGGCATTGACGCCGGGCCGACCGACCAGCCACTCGGCGAGGCGCTGCGCATTCGCCGAGTGCGCCTGCATGCGCAGCGACAATGTCTCGAGTCCCTTCAGGAATATCCAGGCGGCGAAAGGGCTCATGGTCGGCCCGGCCGTGCGCAGCACGCCGAACACCTCCTCGCCGACGCGCTTGCGATCACCGACGACGGCACCGCCGACCGCCCTGCCCTGGCCGTCGAGATACTTGGTCGCCGAATGGATCACGATGTCGGCACCGAGCGCGAGCGGGCGTTGCAGCACGGGTGTGCAGAAACAGTTGTCGACGACCAGCAGACAGCCGTTGGCCTGGGCGAGGTCGGCCAGCGCCCGGATGTCGCCCAGTTCGGTCAACGGGTTGGAGGGTGTCTCGACGAACAGCAGCCGGGTTTCCGGCTTGATGCAGCGCTCCCAGTCGGCCGGGTCGCCGAGATCCGCATAGTCGGTGCTGATACCGAAGCGCGCGAGATACTTGTTGAACAGCATCGTGGTGCTGCCGAAGATGCTGCGCGAGCTGACCATGTGATCACCCTGCTGCAACAAGGCCATGCAGGTGCACAGGATCGCCGACATGCCGGACGCGGTCGCGACACAGGCCTCGCCACCCTCCAGCGCGGCGAGCCTCTGCTCGAAGGCGTGCACGGTCGGGTTCGTGAAGCGCGAGTAGATATTGCCCTCACTGGTGCCCGCGAAGCGTGCCGCCGCCTCGGCCGCGTTTTCGAATACGAAGCTCGACGTGGCGAAGATCGGCTCGCTGTGCTCGGCTTCGCCGGTACGCTGATGCCCGACCCGTATACCCAGTGTCTCGAGTGCCCAGTCCTGATGCCCTTCGCCCACAGTGCTCCCCCAAACTTCCCCGATGACGCAACACCGGGCACGAAAAAACCCGCTCCGGCTCGGCCAAAGCAGGTCTTGGTATCACCTCGCTTTAGCGGCATTTCTATAGCGCCCGCAATCTGAGCCAAATCGGCGCTTGAAAACGAGACTAGTCCGCACCGGCCGGCGCGTCAACTGGGAAGGTCGGGCTATGCCCGACGGGGGGTTCGGCAGGCGCGGCCTGCGCTACGCGCCAGCACCGGTCAGTGATCGTTGTGCAGCCCGATCACGTTCGCCGAACGCGTCTCCTCGCGTTCCAATTTGGCCTCGTCGTTACGGTCGGCCTCGAGGCGATCGAGGTAGTCCGCGGTGATGTCGCCGGTGACGTAATCACCGCTGAACACCGAGGTATCGAAGCGGTACACCGCGGTCTTGCCCTTCTTGCCGACCGCGTCGATCAGATCTTCGAGGTCCTGGTAGACCAGGCCGTCGGCACCGATCCAGTCGCAGACCTGCTGCTCGGTTCGCCCGTGGGCGACCAGTTCGGAGGCCGAGGGCATATCGATGCCGTACACGTTCGGGAAACGCACCGGCGGCGCCGCGGAGGCGAAATAGACCTTCCTGGCCCCGGCATCGCGCGCCATCTCGACGATCTGGCGCGACGTGGTGCCGCGCACGATGGAGTCGTCGACCAGCAGCACGCTCTTACCCTTGAACTCGACATCGATCGGGTTGAGCTTCTGGCGCACCGACCGCTTGCGCGCAGTCTGGCCGGGCATGATGAAGGTGCGGCCGATGTAACGGTTCTTGATGAAGCCCTCGGTGAATCGCACGTCGAGTTCGTGCGCCAGGCTCATCGCCGAGGTGCGGCTGGTATCGGGGATCGGGATCACCACGTCGATCTTCTCCTTGCCCAGCTCGCGTTCGATCTTTCTTGCAAGCCGCTTACCCATGCGCAGGCGGGCCTTGTGCACAAAGATGTCGTCGATGATCGAATCCGGCCGCGCGAAATACACGAATTCGAAGATGCAGGGGCAGCACTGCGGGTCGTCGGCAC
>CBDTXT010000323.1:0-4124 GCA_965364465.1 uncultured Chromatiaceae bacterium | reverse complement strand
GCACCCGCCGGACATTCTGGTGTCGCGATACGCACCCGCTTCGCACTAGGACGCAGCGGCATCCATTTCCGACATTCGGTGAGCGATGCCCTGGATCGTGATAACGCCCTGGTACTCACCATCATCGACGACGAAAAGATAGCTGGTGTCATTACGCTCCATGATCGCCAGCGCCTTGATCGCCGGTTCGTCGGAGCGGATCAGCACGTTCAGCTTCTGGACATAGGGGTCGACCTCGCTGTCGAGCAGCTGCTCGATCTTGTCTTTTGCATTTTCGACGCAGGAGAGGAAGCTGCCCAGCAGGGGCGCCGCGGCGACCATATGTTCGGGCAGGCAACCGAACTTCATTACGTGCTTCAGCGTGACGCGACCCGTCAGAGCGCCGGACCCATCGATGAATGGCAGCGCCTGCACATGGGCCTGCCCGCATTCGGCGAACACCTCGCGCACCCGCATACCGGTCGTTACGGCCTCGGCACGAATCATCGCGTCTCTTACCAGCATCGGGTCACCTGTCGTCTCGCAACATGGGCTCGTCGCGTCTCACCGAAAAGCCTACAGGAACCTGAAGTATACGTAGACAGTGGCGATCACGATGCTCAAGAGCATCAGCGGAAAGGCGAGGAACATGAACGGGAGGAATTTGATCCTGTGTCCGGCGCGTTCGGCGAACCCGGCCACGATCAGATTGGCGCTTGCGCCGACCAGGGAACCGTTGCCTCCCAGGCAGGCACCCAGCGCGAGCGACCACCACAGCGGGTCCAGATTTTCGCTGCCGCCGAAGGTCGGGGCCATCGACTTGATCAACGGTATCATCGTCGCGACGAACGGGATATTGTCCACCACGGCTGACGCGACCGCCGAGACCCAGAGGATCAGCAGCGCAGTGATGGCCATATCGCCGCCGGTCACGCTGATCACCTGGTTGGCGAGAATATTCAACAGGCCCGCATGTTCGATGCCGGCGACCACGATGAACAGGCCGACGAAGAAAAATATCGTCACCCATTCCACCTCACCGAAACTGTGGTGCACGTCCTCAGACTGCTCCTCCGCGTCACGCCCGATGTTGGTGATCAGCAGCAGCGCCCCCGCACCGAACATCGCGATAGTGGCCGGCTCCAGGTGCAATGGATGGGCAAACATGAACGCAACGATCACGACCGCGAGCACGCCGAGCGACTGCTTCATCAGCGTGCGGTCCGTAATCGCGTCCTGCTCGCGGAATTGCAGGATGCGCGCCCGCGCCTCGTCGGTAGCCGTCATTTGGCGCCCCCAGATGAAGTAGATCACGACCAGGGTGACCAGCAGGATCAGCGGGACGATTGGCGCCATGTTCAGCAGAAAATCGTTGAACGTGAACCCGACCGCCGAACCGATCATGATGTTGGGCGGATCACCGATCAGGGTCGCGGCACCGCCGATGTTCGACGCGAAGATCTCAGTGAAAAGAAAGGGATAAGGACTGACGCCGAGTTCCTCGGTAATCAGCAGCGTGATCGGCGCTATCAGCAGCACGGTCGTCACATTGTCCAGAAACGCCGAGAAAACCGCGGTCACCAGGGCCAGCATCAGCAGGATGCCCCAAGGCCGCGCATCCACCTTCTTGGCGGCCCAGATCGCGACGAACTGAAAGACACCGCAACGTCGGGTGATGGCCACCAGCACCATCATGCCGGTCAGCAGGCCGAGGGTGTTGAAATCGATTCCCGCAACGGCCTGCTGTTGATTGAGCACGCCGAGCGTAACCATCAATGCGGCGCCCAACCCCGCGACGATTGCCCGGTTGATCCTCTCCGTGACTATGACGATATAGGTCACGACAAACAGGATCGTGGAGACCCAGAGCGGGTCCCAGCCGAACAGTACGTGCGAGATGGCTTCGTGACTTGCTTCCACGCTCAGGACGACTCCGGTGTATCGGGTTGACTTTGGACTGGCGGCTGCTGGTCTGGCATCGGCTCGTCCGGTGGCTGTTCGTCTCGTGTTTGCGAGATCGGCTCGCAGGGACCCCGCCCCGTGCCATCCGGACCGGTGAGGGCCATGTTCATCAGTAGCTTCTCTACCACGTCCCAGGAGGAAACCATACCGACGAGCTTCTTGCGCTTACCCTTGACCACGATCACGGGCAGGCTCGAGTTCATGCTCTGATCCAGCAGCTCGAAGACCTCCGGGAAGCTGGTCGACGGCTTGCAGAAAGTCAGGTTCTTTTTCTTTTCCAGGTACTCCGAAACCGGTTGCTGACCCATTTCCCCCAGGCGTTCGTACATTCCCTTCATGTCATCCGGCATGAAGCTCAGGTCCTTCAACCCGAACCTGATCTTGCCCGCCTTCGGCAGCAATGACCGGATCAGCGAACGGATGCCGAAAAGCCCGATGAATTCATCGTTCTCGTCGACGACCGGCAGATTGCGAATCTGCTGTTCGTGCATGATCGCCAGCGCATCGCATACCTTGTCTGTCGGCTTCAGCTTCACCAGGCGGAAGCTCATGATACTTTCGACTGTCATCCGGCTCTTTCCTCGCTCGTACAAAAACCTGATTATCCTGCGACCGGGCTGCACTGAAAGAACGAGTCGACGCGCCCAGCCAATCTACGCTGCACAAGGATTGCCGTGATTCAGCCTACGAGGAGCGCACTCGGCGCCTCCCGTCCGGAAATCTGGCTGTTCGCGGCACCCATTGACCAACGCAAGCCAGATGATACTCGGGGTATGCGGCAACGCGGCACGAAAAAATGCACACGTCAGGTCTGGAACGAGGCCGCCTGTAATATTTCAGTCATATTCTAGTAGCATTCCCCGGTGACGGTGGCATAAATTTCGATCGCGGGCGCCGGTCGCCCGGTGCGCGACGGGTCTTGAATGACCGGCAACGAAAGCATGGGGCGCGTGTTTCGTCCGGTCTGGCCGGCACCGTCCCAGCCGTCGGGGCCGAGAGGGGCGAAATAGCGCCGCCGTGCCGTCACCGATGCCCCAACTCGGCGACAATTGTCTAACCTTAACCGGGGGTGTCGCGGTCGCCACCCGATCGGCACTCGACTGATCGCGCCGGGAGTTTCGCGGCGAAAGCGGACGCGATCCCTCGCGATCGTCGCCACCGGGCGTCTGGCATGGGTGCCCGTCAACCCGGCTTGATGGCAACGCCACGCGGCGGATCGAAAACGGCAACGGCCGATTCGGGCCGACATGACGCATCGACCGGTGAGGTGATCGGGCGGGAAGGCCCGCTGCGTAGCGAGGCGTATGGGTTCGGGCTATCGAAACCGGAGGGTTGATGAAAGAGCTCAAGATAGGCGATCTGATGTTACCTGCGGGCGACTATGCGTCGATCCACCAGGATGCATCGATCCTGGAGGGCATCCTCGCGTTGAAAGAGGCGCAGCAGCGCGAATTCGAGGATGACCCCGGGCGGCACCGCGATCGTGCGGTGTTGGTGAAAGACGCCCAGGGAGAGATCATCGGCAAACTGTCGATGTGGTCGATCATCGGTTGCCTGGAACCGAACTACGACCGGGTCCTCGGCGGTGCAGCGTCGTCGAAGGCGGCATCCCGAGTCGGCTCAGCCCGGACCATGATCGGCGAAATGATGGAATCCTCTTATCTGTGGCGCAGCCGCCTGCGCACGATAGCCGACGAGTCCGCGCATCTGACGATAAAGGACCTGCTTCATGCACCGCGGGAGAAGGAACTCATCGATGAGGCAGCGTCTCTGGAGCGGGCGATCCACCAGCTGGTCGCGGGTCACTTCATGTCCCTGCTGGTGACCAGAGACGGTCGGATCATCGGCATTCTGCGCCTGGTCGATGTGTTTGACGCCGTCTCACGCATGATCCGGCGCGAGCACGAGCAAACGATGGCGGGTGACGGCGAAGACGGCCCGTGAAGGGCTCGTAGCCGGTGAAGCCCCCGGAGACTGCAATCATGGCTAGCGGGTCGCAGGAACCGCGGCCGACGACCGGGTCAACGCAGACATCGTTGGTGTTCACGGACTCCCCCGCCGCGCGCCTCGCCGTGATCCGCCGCAAAGACCACCAACGCGTCGCGCCAGCGCTGCCTGGCCCGGATGCCCGCGACCAGCCGACCGAACTGCTCGTCCATGTAGGCGATCTCGGCGCGATAGCC
>CBDTXT010000322.1:0-4126 GCA_965364465.1 uncultured Chromatiaceae bacterium | reverse complement strand
GTGTCTGACATGCGCGCCCTGGCGATCATGCGCGAGGCCGACTGCCCCGTGGTCTTCGACGGCACGCACTCGGTGCAGTTGCCCGGCGGGCAGGGCACGAGTTCCGGTGGTCAGCGTGAGGTCGTGCCCGTGCTGGCGCGGGCGGCCGCCGCGCCGATGGCGCAGGCACGCGACAACGGCCATGAGGTGGGGTTGCTCGGACTGTCGCCGCGACCCTGGGTGCGTCGCCTCGCCTATGCCGACGCGGCCTGGGTGGAAAACCAGTGTGCCCGCCTGTGGGAGAGGTTCTCCGCTAGCGGCCTGGAGGCCCCATGCGGTCTCGCGACGCCCGACTGGCAGGTGCATCCCCGGTTGCTGCAGGAGCTGACCCCGACACGCTACCGATACTCGACCCTGACTCGCGGGAAGCTGCCGTATTATCCGGTACTGCAGGGGGTGCGCTCAACGATACCCGAAATCCCGACCACGTTGCCGACGGTCGACGAATTGTTGCGGCAGCCCGGGGTAGCGATGGACAAGGTCCACGAGCATCTCTATGCACAGAGCCAGCGGCTGCGGCCGGCGGGTCACGTTTTCGCGGCCAGTGCCGAGCGTGAGGGGCTCTCGCGTCTCGAGCTGATGGAAAAAATGCTGGTCATGTGGAAGGCTCAGGACGGCTCGGTGCGCGCGCTGGGTGACCTGCTGCGGGAGATCGACCCGTCGACGCTATCTCATCACCAGGTCGGCTGGTCGACCGTGGCCGACGGCACTGCGCCGGTTGCGATGCAGAGCCTACAGGTACCGGCATGACAGCAGGTTTGCGACTGACCGATCGCGATCTGCGGACGATGGTGTATGTCGGCGATTCGGGCATCCACGGCAGGGGCCTTTTTGCCGCGCGTCGCATCGCAAGCGGCGAGTACATCGGCACGTTCCACGGGCCCGCGGCGCGTCGTGATGGGACCCACGTGCTGTGGGTCTATACATCGTCGCAGGACGATGAGCCGATCGGGCGCCGCGGCCGCAACCTGTTGCGTTTCCTGAATCATGCGACGCCGTGCAATGCGGAGTTCGACGGGTTCGACCTCTATGCGCGCCGTGCAATCCGCTGTGGCGAAGAAATCACGATCGATTATGGGGGTGCGCCCTGAATCTCGGTTGCCCGGCCCGGGTGGCCCGCTCGCGTCTGTGCTTCCGGCAGCGGGCGCCGCTGATTCGGGTCGGCCGGTCATGATCGACGTGCTGCGGATGCGCCGGATGCTGCGCGACGAGGGGCTTGGACGCTGGGCCGAAGTCGTCGAACGGCAGATCCATGCGGTCCTGGTCCAGGCGCCACACGGTGACTGGGAACGCTGGCAGCAGGCATTGGCGCAGCTGCCGTCGCTGGGTTCCGGCCGCGTCGATTGCCGCGATGGTGCCGTCGGGCTGTTCCCGGATCGGATGCCCGCCGAAGCGGCACGCGCGCGGCTGCTTGACGCACTGAAGGGGCTGCACCCCTGGCGCAAGGGACCTTATCGGGTCGCGGATATCCGTATCGACACGGAGTGGCGTTCCGACTGGAAATGGAATCGGCTGCTCCCGCACATCGCACCTTTGGCGGGTCGGCTGGTACTGGATGTCGGCTGCGGTAACGGCTACCACTGTTGGCGCATGGCTGATGCAGGAGCCCGGCGGGTCATCGGAGTCGATCCGACCGCGTTGTTCATGGCTCAGTTCCTCGCGATTCGTCAGTTGATGCAACCTATGGACGCCCACCTTGTCGAAAAGGTGGATCTGATCCCGGTGGGTATCGAGGCTGTGCCAGATTCGCTGGCCCGCTTCGACACGGTCTTCTCGATGGGTGTGCTGTATCACCGTCGGTCGCCGGTGGATCATCTGAGCGACTTGCGTCGCGCATTGCGGCCCGGTGGTCAGCTGGTGCTCGAGACGCTGGTCGTCGAAGGCGACGATCGCACGGTACTGGTGCCAAGCGGGCGCTACGCAAAAATGCGCAACGTCTGGTTCATACCCAGTCCGGCGATGTTGGAAAACTGGCTGAGGCGCTGTGGGTATCGTCAAGTCAGGACTGCGGACGTCACGCCGACGACGGGTGCGGAGCAACGCTCCACCGAGTGGATGCGGTTTGAATCGCTTGCAGATTTTCTCGATCCAGCCGATAGGGGCTTGACGATCGAGGGCTACCCTGCGCCGTTGCGCGCGGTCGTGATAGCCGAGGTCTGAACATCCAGGTGAGGGGATTGCCGAGTGACAACGAAATCGAAGTTCTTTGTCGGACAGATCGTTCATCACAACCGCTTTGACTATCGCGGTGTGGTGGTCGATGTGGATGCGGACTTTCAGGGGTCCGAGGCATGGTACGACCAGGTCGCACGCTCGCGACCGCCTAAAGACCAGCCCTGGTATCGGGTGCTGGTAGACGGCGGCGAGTACGAGACCTATGTTGCCGAGCGCCACCTGGAGGAGACGCCAGACATCACGCCGGTGTCACACCCGGAACTGTCCAGGCTGTTCAGTGGCTACAAGGACGGGGTATACCAGCGCCGCACGCATTGACAAGCGGCAGCCCGCGATTGCGCGGTTGCCGCCTGACGGTCAGCATCTGGCGTCGGCCGCGGTCGACTCGACCGCACCTTCTGCGGCCACTCCGTCGGGTCGCGCCAATCCGACTCTCCGGCGCGGCCAGCGGTTCCAACCCGGCGCCCGATCGCGACCGTTGGACCCCCGGTGCCCTGCGCAGGCCTGTCGTCAGTGATAGCGTCGCATCTGCCCGACCAGCACACCCTGTATCTGCACCCGGTCGGCGCTGTAACGTAGCGCTGACAGGCGGCTGTTCGCCGGATGCAGCACGACCTCGCCGGCCCCCTTCTCGAGGCGCTTCAATGTCGCCTCCTCGCCGTCGACCAGTGCGACGACGATCTCGCCGTTGCGCGCCTGCTCGCGGTGTTCGATGACGACCCAGTCGCCGTCCAGGATCCCTTCCTCGACCATCGAGTCGCCGCGCACCTCGAGCACGTAGCAGGGGTTGGGTGTGCGCAGCTGGGGCGGTACCTCGATCGTCTCCGGGTTGCGAATCGCCTCGATGGGCTGTCCGGCCACAATATAGCCATACAGCGGCAACGGCTCGCCCGCGTCGGCGGCATGCGCTGCCTGTTCAGTTGCCAGCCGAATCCCCCGGCGCAGGTTGTTCATCGGCTCGACCAGTCCGGCCTCGACCAGGGCCTGGATCTGCTTGTGCAGTGAGCCGCGCGAACTCAGACCGAGCGCGTCACACAGTTCGTCCAGTGTCGGCGGATGCGCGAAGTCGTCGAGGTGTCGACGCAGAAAATCATAGATTTCCTGCTGCCGACGCGTGAGCGTTGGCGGAACCATGCCGTTTTCCCTATGTTGCTCAAAAGTTCTTTGTATGTTCTATACTGAGGGCAATTATAGAACATCATGAGAACTTTTCCATGTCGGTTCACCCGCTCGTGTTGGATGGTGTGGTGCCCGATCCGGTCGAGCGCCTCGCCGAGCGCCTGAAGAAAAAGTACCCGGATCGCATCTGCGCCGAACTTACGCTGCCAGCCCAGCCGGCCTGTACCGAGCCGCTGCCCGACACGCTCGACCCGCGTCTGCGCAAGGCGCTGGCGGCGCGCAACGTGAGGCGGCTTTATGCGCACCAGGCGGAGGCCTGGCAACTGGCCGGGCAGGGAAAACACTTCGTCGTCGTGACGCCGACCGCCTCGGGCAAGACCCTGTGCTACAACTTGCCGGTACTGCAGGGGGTCTGCGACGGGCAGGGCAAGGCGCTCTACCTGTTTCCTACCAAGGCGCTGGCGCAGGATCAGGTGGCCGAGTTGTTGGCGCTGAACAAGGCCGGCGGGCTCGGGGTGCGCGCCTTTACGTTCGACGGCGACACGCCGGGCGATGCGCGCAAGGCGGTGCGCACACGCGGTGATATCGTCGTCAGCAATCCCGACATGCTGCACCAGGCGATCCTGCCACACCACACCAAATGGGCGCAGTTCTTCGAGGGGCTGCGCTATGTGGTGCTCGACGAGATGCACACCTATCGTGGCGTGTTCGGCAGCCATGTCGCGAACCTGATCCGACGGCTGAAACGCATCCTGGCGTTCTATGGTTCCGCGCCGCAGTTCGTATTCTGTTC
>CBDTXT010000321.1:0-4131 GCA_965364465.1 uncultured Chromatiaceae bacterium | reverse complement strand
GAGACAGGCGAGCAACAGCCGCGGCAGGATAGGCCGCAGCGCGCCGGCCGCTGCGGATCGCCAACGGGCCGCAGCGATGGTCACGGTCCGGTCATCGCCCGGTCGGTGCTGGAGTGCCGACCAGGCGATCGCGGTGAGCAGTGCGGAGAGCAGCAGCAACACCAACGCGCCGGCCCGCAGCGGCGCATCAAACGGGCCGGTCTCGGCGAGTCGCAGCAGCAGCTGCGGCGCGAGCATCCGGTCGACGCCGAGCACCAACGGCGTCGCGGCGTCCTCGATGATCCTCAACAGCACCAGCACGACGCCTATCAGGTAACCCGGGCCGGCTAGCGGTAGCACCACCCGCCACCAGACGGTCGGCGTCGCGGCACCCAGGTTGCGGGCGCTTTCCTCCAGCGCGCGGTCGATGCGTGTCAGGCTCGCCAGCACGCAGAACAGGATCACCGGGAAGTAGTGCAGCGCGAAGACGATGGTCAGCACGACCAGGTCGCCGTCGTGCACCCTGAGCGCAGCGACCGCGTCACCTAAGGGCTGCGGGTCCCAGACCCGATGGAAATGGCGTGCCAGTGCCGCGGTCAGGAAGGCCGGCATGATCAGCGGCAGCATTCCCAGCACGCCGATCAGCCAGTGCACCGGCGCGCTGCCGCGGCTGGCCAGGATCGCCAGCGGCACCGCGACCAGGCTGGCGGCAATGCAAGCGAGCAGCGCGACTGCGATCGTCTGCAGCGCGGCACTGCGCAGCGCGGGGTCGGCCAGCAGGCCCTGCAGCGTCGCCAGTCGGTCCGCGCCCGGCGGCGTGATGTCCACGAGCAACAGCGCGAGCGGCATCGCGACAGACAACAGGGATACCATCAGCAGGACCAGTGCCAAGCCGTTGCGCCATGCTGCTGTGTGCTGCCGTTCGATCATCTTGCCTCAGTGGGGCGTGTTGCTGCGCTGCGCGGCGGTGACCGCAGCGTGCCCGACGTTCGCGACACGCGTTCGGCGAGGCGGACCGCGCAAGCCGAAGGCGCGTGCCACTCGGTGGGCGATCGAGGACGGTCGGTGCTCATTCTAAGTGCATCGTCAGATTCTGCCGGTTCCTGAGCGGCCTGCCAACGCGCGCCGGGTTTGACCGGCCGGGTGCGGCGCGGGCCGGACCGATGCTAGATTGACCAGAGTTCCCCGGGCGTTACGTCATCAAATCGAAACCAAACACGAATGGAACCAGCGGCGTGATCACGATCGACTATTTCTCGGACACCCTGTGCGTCTGGGCCTACGCGGGCCAGATCCGGCTGAAGGCACTGCAGCGCGAGTTCGGCGAGCAGGTCCTGGTAAGGCATCGCTTCATGCCCTTGTTTGCCGACACCGCGACGCGGATCGGCGAAGGCTGGGCGGACAAGGGCGGTTTCGCCGGCTTCGGCAGGCACATGCACGAGGTCTGCGCACAGTGGGGGCATACGCGGCTGCACCCGGCCGTCTGGGAGACCTGCCGGCCAAGCAGCTGCGTGACCTCGCACGTGTTCTTGAAAGCGGTCGGCCTGTGCATGGACCTGGAGACTGGCGACGAGGCCGGTGATCGGGAGATGCGCGCGGCCTATGACGCGCTGGTGGAGCGCGTCCGCTGCGCCTTTTTCGAGGACGCGCAGGACATTTCGCGCCTGGAGGTGCTGGTCGATCGGCTAGCCCCGCTCGATATTCCGGCCCAGCGGGTGCGCGAGCGCATCGACAACGGCGAGGCCTATGCGGCGCTGCAGCGCGACGCCGAGATGATGAAGGTGCATGGCGTGCTCGGCAGTCCGACGCTGTTGTTCAACAAGGGCCGTCAGCTACTGTACGGAAACGTCGGCTACCGGATCATCGAATCGAACGTCCGCGAGCTGCTCTCAGCCGGTCACGTGGCCGGTGAACCGAGCTGGTGCTGAGCCGGCGCGGCCGCCGCGAATGCCCGAGCGTACCAGTCCGCTATTCCGCTGGCTGAGCAGCTGGCGACCCGAGGAGCGCCGTGGGCGCCTGGTCGATATCTTTGTCGCGGGCGCGGCCGGTGAACCGATGCGACGGGTCGAACAGGCGCGCTGTCTGCCGGGCCGCGGACTCGAGGGCGACCGCTACGCACTCGGCACCGGGCACTGGATCCGGACCGATGGCTGCGAGCTGACCCTGATCACGCACCAGGATGTAGCGCGCGCCAGCCGGCGCGGGCCGCAGTGGTTCACCGACGGCGAGCATCGACGCAATCTGGTGGTGGACGGCATCGAGCTGGCCGTATTCCGCGGCCACCGGGTGCGCATCGGCGCGGTGGAGTGCGCGTTCCACCGGCTTCGCCCGCCGTGCGGCTACCTTGACCGGCTGCTGCAGCCGGGTGCCGGCCGGGCGCTTGGGAAGGGCGCCGGCATCGGGCTGCATGTGCTGCTGGAGGGGGTGATCCGGGTCGGCGACCCGGTCGAGGTGCTGGTCGACCCGGACCCGCCTCAACCGTAGAGCGCCATCTCGCGCCTGTGCCTTTCCAGGTCCGGGTCCTCACACGTCTCGGTCGAGAGGATCGCCGCGATATAGGCCGCCGGCAGCCCGTGCTCGCGGGCGCCGCGCAGCACGTGTTCCCGGTACCAGCGGAAAGGTGTCAGGGTGTGGTCCACCTGCGTGGCCTGGTACAGGAACGCCGCGCTGTGCATGCCGTCGGCCGCCAGCACCATGACCCGGCGCTCGGCGTAGCCGTGCCCGAGCCCTTCGTGCGCGTCCAGTACCGGCTTATCATGCGCGGCCAGGCGGTAAAGCACGCCGTGGATCAGGTCACCGGGGCGCGCGCTGGGCAGCGCATCGCATTTTGCCGAGCCATCCCGGCCCACCTTGTGGAAGGCCAGCCGATGCCCGCGCAGCACCGCGCAGGCCAGCGCCTGCGCCGAGGGGATACGTTGGCGCATGCGCGCGACGGACATGTTCGAGCCATAGGCGAAGTACAGCATCGGTTCCGGACGCCGCCCCGGCTCACATCGTGCCGCGCCGCGCCGCGCCGCGTCCGGGACGGCCGGTCGTGCTACTCGTGCGCGATCGGCTTGTCGGTGAACAGGTAGTCCTTCAACTCCTTATCGAAGGTCGGGTCCTAGCGGCGGATCCACTCGAGCACCATTGCCGCGTGCTCCTTTTCCTCGTCGCGGTTGTGCGCGAGGATCGCACGCAGCTCCGGATTCTTGCAGGCATCGACCCGCTGGTTGTACCAGTCCACTGCCTCCAGTTCCTCCATCAGCGACACGATCGCGCGATGCATGTCGCGGGTCTCGTCCGACAGTTCCCCGATCGCCTCGTGATAGCCTTCATTCGACATCGTGCATTGCTCCTGATTCAGTCTTCGATTCTTCTCATGATAACCAGTTTCGCGATCGTGTTGGTGTGCCGGTGCCCGGTGGGCCGTGATGCATGGAGGGAGGGGCAGCGCGGTTGCGGCGTGTCAGTCCGACGGACTGCCGAGCAGGCGCTGGTACCGGCGTAGGTCTGCGCTCGAGTAGCAGCAGAATACGATCTCTTCGAGGACGTTGCGCTCGGTCACCCCGCGTCTCGCCGTACCGACCGCGATCTCGGCGGCCAGCTCGGGCGGGAAGCCGTAGGCGCCTGTGCTGATGCTCGGGAACGCGATGCTGCGCAGTTGTTGGCGTGCGGCGAGATCGAGCGCGTTGCGGTAGCAGTCGCGCAGCAACCCGGGCTCTCCCCGCGTGCCGCCGGACCAGACCGGGCCAACGGTGTGGATCACGTAGCGCGCCGGCAGGTCATAAGCCCGGGTGAGCTTGGCCTCGCCTGTCGCACAGCCACCCAGCAGCCGGCAGGCCTCGAGCATGCGTGGGCCCGCCGCGCGGTGGATTGCACCGTCAACGCCGCCGCCGCCGAGCAGCGAGGCATTGGCGGCGTTGACGATCGCATCCAGCCCGAGCGTCGTGATGTCGGCGTGCAGGGCACGCAGCAGTGTGTTCATCGGGGCATTGTCATGCCTGCGGGGCCAGACCACAAAGCCGGCTGTCTGCTGCAGACGACCCCCGAGGCCGCCAGCCGCGACGGCAGCCCGGATCGCGACAGTTGCTCGCCAAGGCGCCGGAACAGCGTTTTGATCAGGCCATGACGCGCCCGTTGCTCACGGAACAGCCACAGCGGCTTGACGTC
>CBDTXT010000320.1:0-4135 GCA_965364465.1 uncultured Chromatiaceae bacterium | reverse complement strand
CTGGACGGCCTGGCGATCCTGCCCACCGTGCTGGTGGCCGGCGCGCTCGGCGTCTTTGCCTATGCCTCGGGGCATGTGCAGATCGCCGGCTATCTGTTGATTCCGCACCTGCCAGGCGTCGGTGAGCTGACCGTGCTGTGTGGCGCCCTGGTAGGTGCGGGCCTGGGTTTTCTCTGGTTCAACGCCTATCCGGCGCAGGTGTTCATGGGCGACGTCGGGGCACTCGCGCTCGGCGCCGCATTGGGCACGCTGGCCGTCGCGGTGCGGCAGGAGATCGCGCTCTTCATTATGGGCGGCGTGTTCGTTGTGGAGACCGTATCGGTCATGCTGCAGGTTGCTTCGTTCAAACTGACGGGACGCCGCATCTTCCGCATGGCGCCGTTGCATCACCACTTCGAGCTCAAGGGTTGGCCGGAACCGCGCGTGATCGTGCGCTTCTGGATCATCACCGTCATCCTGGTGCTGGTCGGTCTAGCCAGCCTTAAGATCCGGTGAGTTTCGCGATGACGCAAGCGATACAGCACAAAGGCTCGGCATCCAAGACGCTGATCGTCGGTTTGGGGGCGACCGGCCTGTCCTGTGTCCGCTTCCTGGCTGCCCAGGGGGTACAGCTGGCGGTCGCGGACAGCCGCAAGGCCCCCCCAGGGCTCGATGCGATGAACACCGAACACCCGGATATCGCGGTGTTTCTTGGGCCGTTCGACGACCGTCTGTTCGATAGTGCAGATCGGATCGTGGTCAGTCCCGGTGTGCCGATCAGCACGCCGCAGATCGCAGCGGCGCATCGGCGTGGTGTGCCGGTCATCGGCGACACGGAGCTTTTCGTGGCCGCCGCCAACGCGCCGATAGTCGCGATAACCGGTTCGAACGGCAAGAGCACCGTCACGACGCTGCTCGGCGACATGGCAAGGGCCAGTGGGCTTCGCGTCGCGGTCGGCGGGAATCTCGGTACCCCGGCGCTCGATCTGCTCGACGATGCGGTCGAGTTGTACGTGCTGGAGCTGTCGAGTTTTCAGCTCGAGACCACCGAGTCGCTGCAGGCCGCAGTCGCCGCGGTGCTCAATGTCAGTCCCGACCACATGGACCGTTATGCCGATACGGCCGATTATGCGGCGGCCAAGGCGCGTATCCTGCGTGGAGCCGGCGTCGGTGTTTACAATGCCGACGACCCCGCCGTTGCCGCAATGAGCGGTGCGGATGATGCCTGGTATTTCACGCTCGGCGAGGCGGCCGGGGAAAAGGCGTTCGGCGTACGTTCGGTGGCGGGGCGCGACTATCTCTGCCGCGGGGAGCGTCGGCTGATCGCAGCCGATGAACTCAAGATCCCCGGCCTGCACAATCGTGCCAACGCGCTCGCCGCGCTCGCGATGGGCAGCGCCCTCGGCTTCGAGGAAACCGTGATGCTGGAGGCGCTCAGGGCCTTCAGAGGCCTTCCTCATCGCACCGAGTTCGTTGCCGAGATCGACGGCGTCACCTGGTACAACGACAGCAAGGGTACGAATGTCGGGGCCTCAATTGCCGCGCTGCAGGGGATCAGCCGGGGCGACGATTCACGTACCGTGCTGATCGCCGGTGGTGACTGCAAGGGTGCAGACTTCGCGCCGCTGGCTGCGGTGCTGGCAGCGTGTGGGCGGGCGGTGGTGTTGATCGGGCGCGATGCAGCACAGATCGCCTCGGTGGTGCCCGAGGGGGTCAGGCAGGTGGTCGCCAGGGACATGGACGATGCGGTGAACAAGGCCGCGGCCCTTGCACGGCCGGGCGACTGCGTATTGTTGTCTCCGGCCTGCGCCAGCTTCGACATGTTCAGCGGCTACGCGGAACGTGGCGACCGCTTCCTGCAAGCGGTCAGGAGGCGCATATGAGCACGGCTATGGCGCGACCGCGCGGTGCAGCCGACCTGCGCATGCCCGGAATGGATGCGGTACTGGTCATGTCCGTGAGCGTGTTGCTTGCGTTCGGTATCATCATGGTGGCCTCTGCCTCGATGCATCTGGGTGAGCGCAACGGCCAGGCACTGCACTACGTGAATCGGCACCTGATCGCGCTGTTGCTCGGTCTTGCCGCTGCGTGGCTGGCCTATCGCACACCGACCGCCTGGTGGCAGAAGTCGAGCACCCTGCTCTATTTCGTAGGCCTCGGGCTGTTGTTGCTGGTGTTCGTGCCCGGCCTGGGGCGCGAGGCCAACGGCGCGCAGCGCTGGATTGCGGCGGGCCCGCTCAGCCTGCAGACGTCGGAGTTCATGAAGGTGTTTCTGGTGCTCTACATGAGCGGCTACCTGGTGCGTCGTCAGCTCGAGGTCGCACACAGCATGTGGGGATTCGTTAAACCGATTCTGCTCCTGCTGCTTGCCTGTTCGCTGCTGATGCTACAGCCGGATTTCGGGACGACGGCGGTGCTGTTGATGACCGCCTTCGGCATGCTTTTCCTTGGTGGTGCGCCGCTCTGGCAGTTCGCGCTGCTGTTGCTGCTGGCGATCGGCGCGCTGGTGATCCTGATCTGGATTTCTCCCTACCGCCTGGAGCGCGTCACCACCTTCCTCAACCCCTGGGAACATGCGCAGGACGCCGGCTACCAGTTGGCGCAGGCGCTGATCGCGTTCGGCCGCGGTGAGTGGGCCGGTGTCGGGCTGGGCAACGGCATCCAGAAGCAGTTCTATCTGCCGGAGGCACACACGGATTTCGTGATGGCCGTCATTGGCGAGGAATTCGGCCTCGTCGGGACGCTGCTGGTGATCTGTATGTTCGCGATGATCGTCTGGCGCAGCTATGCGATCGGTGCACGCGCCGAGGCGCGCGGCGATCGCTATGCGGCCTATGTCGCCTATGGACTGGGTCTGTGGCTCGGCATGCAGGCGTTCATCAACATCGGCGTCAATGTCGGGCTTCTGCCGACCAAGGGCCTGACCCTGCCTTTCCTCAGCTATGGCAGCAACAGCCTCATCGTCTGTTGCGTTGCGGTCGGCATGCTGCTGCGGGTGCGCTACGAAAACCAGACCGCCGACGACGGCAGGGAGGGGCAGTGGCAGCGCGTGTGACCATTATGGCGGGTGGTACCGGCGGCCATGTCTTTCCGGCGCTCGCGGTTGCGCAGGAGCTGGCCGCACGCGGTTGGCAAATCAGCTGGATGGGTACGCCGGACAGTTTCGAATCGCGCGTGGTGCCCGGCTACGGCTTCGAACTCGACACCGTCGAAGCCCATCGTCTGCGGGGCCAGGGAGTATCGGAACGGCTGCTCGCCCCGGTCCGACTGCTGCGCGCAATGTCTCAGGCCTGGCGCGTATTGCGCCGCCGCCGGCCGCAGGTCGTCTTGGGTATGGGCGGTTTCGTGACCGGTCCCGGGGGGGTGGTCAGCCGGCTGCTGCGCACCCCGCTGGTCGTTCACGAGCAGAATGCGGTACCGGGCCTGACCAACCGCTGGCTGGCTCGGGTCGCCGCCCGGGTCCTCGAGGCCTTTCCACAGAGTTTCTCGGCACCTGTCCGTGCGCAGGCGGTGGGTAACCCGATCCGCGCGGAGATTGCCGCGCTGGCAGCGCCGACGCCGATCGCATCCGATCGCCCCTTGCGTCTGTTGGTGATGGGAGGTTCGCTGGGTGCACAGGCGCTGAACGAGACCGTGCCGGCGGCGCTGGCCGGGTTGCCGGCCCACGCCCGGCCGGAGGTGCGCCACCAGGCAGGGCGTGACAAGATGCCCGCTACCCGGTCCGCCTATCTTGCGAAGGGCGTCTCAGCCGAGGTCACTGAGTTCCTCGACGACATGGCGGAGGCTTACGGCTGGGCCGACCTCGCCGTCTGCCGCGCCGGCGCCCTGACGGTTTCCGAATTGATGGCTGCCGGGCTGCCGGCGGTCCTCGTGCCGTTTCCGTTTGCGGTCGATGATCATCAGACCGCGAACGCGCGCTTCCTGACTGAGGCAGGGGCCGGGCGGTTGATGCCACAACACACGATGACGGCGCAGACCTTGTCCATGCTACTGGGTTCGCTGCTCTCCGACCGTGCCGGTCTGCATACGATGGCGCAGGCCGCGTACCGGCTTGCCAAACGCGACGCCACGCGGCGGGTCGCGGACGTGGGCGAGGAGGTGTCCGCAGGACCGAGCTGCCCTCAAGCAAGACACGGTACGCGGCCGAGACGATGGG
>CBDTXT010000319.1:0-4139 GCA_965364465.1 uncultured Chromatiaceae bacterium | reverse complement strand
ACAACCCGTATCGGCTTAAGTAAGTGCCATTCAGCTTAGGAGAGAGTTGACGGTCGGATGGCCTCGGTCAATGGCAGGTTACGTAGAAACCGCGGTCATCGCCAGGTGGAGCAATTCAGCGGCCAGAATGCAATGCACGGTTGGTGCGGCGGACTGGTGCTCCCAGCCAATAACCCGACACCAATCAACAAAGTTGTCTTGCCTGATTTATGCCGTAGTGCGCTTCCAAAAGCGGCTTCGTCTAATAGGGCAACAGAAAATTCATCCAGGATTCCATGCGCAACATCACCCGTCGGATGATATGAGTAGCTGACGCGCTGTCGGTGTAGATCGCTGCAGTACCGAGTGCCCCTCCTGACGCTTCGCCAGCCAAAGTGGGCACGCTGTCCAGCTTCAGGACGACCGCGAATGGCAAAGGCGGGTCATTGGGTGTGGGTGCAGTGGGGATCAGTCCGCTCGGCTGCAGTTGTGCACCCGAAGTCACATCAATAATCGCTTCCACCGTACCGTTGAAGGTCTTTCCGGGGAACAGCCTGAGCGCCACCTCTGCCTCCTGACCCTTCTGCACGTGGCGCAACCGCGTCTGCGGGATGCCGACGGCGAAACGACCCAATCCGGAATCCACATAGGCCATCCAGCTGCGTATCGGCAGGTTCCCGACGCGCTGGCCTGGTCGAAGGCTTAGGCCCACCACGTAACCGTCGGCGGGCGCCAGCACATCCGTCTGATCAAGTTCCCATTGCGCTGCTCTGAGCTGCGCCTCCAGGCTGTTCACTTGAGCGCGATACTTATCCCGTTCGAACTCCGGCCCAACCTTACGTTCTACCAATGTCGCCGCGCGCTCGAGGTTGATACGGGCCAGGGCCAGATCGGCCGCTATGCGGTCGACCTGCGCCTGGAAAGGAATTGGGTCTATGCGAAACAGCAGGTCGCCCTTCTTCATCGGCTTGAGTGGCTCAGCAGCGATCTCGGTTACCTGGCCCGAGACGTTGGGGATGATCTCCACCACGCCCTTGAACATCATGGCAGTACCCGACGGCGCTCCCCATTGCATGGGGATGAACAAGACGATAAACAGCAGCAGCGCCCACAAAACAGGCGAGACCTTCCAGAAGGTATTGAGCGGAACAATCTTGAGTTTGACCAGAACAGCCAGGACGCCGATGTAAAGGAGGGAAAGAAACACGATCATGACAATTCATCCCCCTTTTCCGATGGATTGGATTTCGAATTGCCTTTGAGGGTCACGGATGGATTCGTGTAGGCCCAGATCCAGGCCACGGGCAGCAGCAGCCCCATGGTGATTACGCCCCACCATCCGCAGATGCCGATGGCATCCGCCTGTGGGTGGTTGCGCTGACGGGCGATCCTGCCCGGCATCATGCCCAGCAGAACCCAGATTCCGACAGCAGCAAACGCGAGTACGCAGAGCACCAAGAGTGCGAACACGTCGAGTCCGGTCATATCAACCTTTCCACGGTTTTCAGTTCCATTCGGGCGGCATCAGGGCTGCAAGGATGATTCGCTGAGTGTTCTCCTTCACCTCATTCCCTCTCCGCAGGCGAGCACCGGGACAAGTCAGGAACTCTCACTGAGCTGCAACGAGGATGGATGAAAAAGGTCCTCGACACTCAAGCGCTTACTGGCCAATCCCTGCTCGTAGGAGTACTGAAACAAGGCATCCAGCGTCTTCCGGTTTGCATCAACCCCATAGGGCCAGAAGTTTTCGCTCATCAACGCGCGTGTTTCGTCGAGTTCCTGCCCGAACCACGGGAGTGTTCCGAATATCCATTGCTCACGCATGGCCGCGTACTGTTTCTGCTTGGCTTGGGAGTAGGCGTTGAAGACAGCCTCCGGCAGCCACGGATGCGCATCGATGACATCGTTTCGCATCGCTACGGCATGCATGATTGGGAAGATTCCAGTGCGCGCGAAATAGTCACGCTCCGTGGCGCGGGAATCTGCGAAAAGACGTTTGATCTTGGGGTGCCCTTCGGTAAAAGCCTTCGGTTCCGCAGCATGGAACAACGCATCCACGTCGCCATCAATTAGCATGTCGGATTCGTCTTTCCCCTCGGGGCCCACGCTGATCGAAATGCCTTCTGGCACCATACTTTCCTGCTTGGACACCGTGCCCGCGTCCTTGGCCGACGAGTCGGCTGCGGACACGACCCAGTCGATATCAGCGGGTTGCACGCCGTAATCGTGCTGCATGAAGCCGCGAATCCAGGTAAGCGAAGTGGAGGAGTAACCAGGGGTGCCGACTCTCCTGCCCTTGAGATCCTCCGGACGCTCGATGCCACGATCAGCGTGAACAAACACACTCTTGTGCCGAAACAGGCGCAGCGGGAAAACAGGGATCAATGAATACCCCCGAAAGCCCTCGTTGGCGTAGGCCAGCATGAAGGGCGACAGGCCGATCTCGGTTACCTCGAGTTCGCGAGGGCCGGAGAATACATGGGTATTGAGATCGCCGATCTTGCCGCGCCGAAAGGTGGTGTTGCAGCCCTTCACCTGCACCTGCCCGTCGATAAGCGCTTGCACGTGATCGAACGGGTAGCCTGCGATGGTGATGTCCAATGCGCCGGCCGCCTTTTCTCTCTTCATCGGCGGTGGAGAAGCAAATGTTGCGGGCGAAGTCCCGCCCAAGACCATCAGGCCACCGGCCAGACCGCCCGACTTGAGGAACTCTCTACGTGTAATTGGTTTCTTCACAATCAATCCTGAAGACAAGCACCAGACCAACGCACAACGCGGGAAACAAAAGCCACCAGTCCGAATAAATAAGACTGGTGGCCTCTACAAAGAATCGTCGCGACTTACTGGGCGTAAGGCGTTACGACTTCCCGCTCCTGGTTGGGTAACAATTCGATACCCTCGAAAGGCTTGCCTCGCGTTACCGGCTTGTTGGGATATTCCTCCATCATGTTCTGGTGCCTGGCCTTCATCGAGTCAAACGGTTCCCATGCCCACAGGAACTGCGCCATCATCGGTTGCTCTTCCTTGGGATCGCGGTATAGATCGAAAAAGCCTTTACCGGCCAAACCGGGGCGATCACCTACCCAGTGACGTTTGAATTGCTGTTTGACCGTCGCGGCGAGCAGGGGGCCCGTGTAGATATGCACATAGTCACGACGGCCTTTGGTATCGCCGTTCAGGAACATCGCGGTCTGATCTATACCGTCGATGACCCGGTCGGTAGGAATATGCTGCTTTGCCCCGCCGAGGGTTGCAAATGTCGTGTATAGATCGGTTCCATGAATGATATCGCTCGCAACAGAACGCGCTTCAATCATACCCGGCCACCAGACGAAAGCCGGTACACGCACGCCGCCCTCAGTGAATGCGCCTTTACCACCGGTATAGATACCGAAGGTGGACATGTGGGGGAAGAACTCAAGCATCGGCCCATTGTCTGCCATCACCACGACAATGGTATTGTCATCGATGCCTTCGTCTCTTAGCAGCTGGAACATTTCTCCCAGACGCTTATCCATGTACTCCAGGCCGTCACCATCGCCGCCACCGGAGGAAACGCTGTCACGTCCCAGACGGTGGGTTCCCGCGACATTTGGACCATGCCACCAGTAATTTAACAGGAACGGCGAGTCACCCCTGGCGCTGGTTCTGATGAAGTCCATGGAGCGTTTGTGTACTTCTTCGACAAACCGCAGTTGCTCCTCATAGGAGTAGTCTTTATTGAACTGCTTGGCCTTTCCACCTGCTTTTGCCTCGGCAGCCCATGGGATTGTGCCGGGATTCCGGAACTCCTTGTCAAGCGTATACAACTGATCCTGCTGATCTTCGAGAAAACCGATTGTCGCTTGAATATCCTGGCCATCCTTGTTGAAAAACTGCGAACCAAACTGATTGTAGATGGTGAACAGACTTTCATCGTAACCATTCTGGTGAGGGTAGGATCCGTCGATATCGCCAACATGGTATTTCCCGAAGAAGGCTGTCTTATAACCTTCTTTCTTCAGCACCTCAGCGATCGTGACTTCATCGTTCGGCATGCCGATCGCATGCACTGGAAAAACAACCTGGGTCAAGCCGCTACGAACCGGGAGTCTGCCGGTCAATGTGGCAACACGTGTCGGCGTACAGGAAGGCTCGGTATACATCCGGGTCAATGTCAT
>CBDTXT010000318.1:0-4147 GCA_965364465.1 uncultured Chromatiaceae bacterium | reverse complement strand
GCTCGCGGCTGCGGGTCTCCGGCAGCCAGAGCAGGACGAGCGCGATCACGGCGGCGACCCCGGCCAGGAACGGGATCGTGCGCGCCAGGTCGCCCGCGAAGGGGTGCCGGCCCCGCGTGGCCCGCACGCCGGCGGTGGCATCCTGGCGCACTGTGCGATGCCGGCATCCCCTGGACCGGTCCTACCCAGGCGCAGCCCCAGATCGGACGCGGAGGCGATCGGAAAGCGACCTCGCGACAGACCACGAGCGCACTACCCTGGTGTATGCTTCGCGATATCGCGGGGTGGGGCCATTGCCGGGCCCCGCGTAATGCGGAGTCTGGTCCATGAGAAGAAGCTTGGTGTTGTTGGCGGGCCTTTGTTGCCTGATGTCGATGGTGGGATACGCCTCTACGCAACGGGGCGAACAGGCGACCTCCACCGAGAGGAACAAGGTATCCACCGGTGACCCGTCGGCGGCGCGGCAGACGAGCGGTGCCACAAAGCGCAACACGACGCCGGTAACCTCGCCCAGCAGGTCCGGCGGCGCGGCCGAGACCAGTCAGGCGCAACTGGACGCGGCCTGCGAGGCGGCACGCGAGAGCAGGCTGGCCCCCGAGCGGGCGCGGCACATCGAAGAGTGCGTCGCGCGTAAACAGAAACCCGATCGGGCCGCGTGCGAAAGTTTCTACGCCGACTATGGTGCGCAATCCGGCGGCCGGGCGCCGCTCTACTACGACCTGCCGGAGTGTCGGCGCGCCTTCGAGGCACGCAAGGATCCCCGCTGAATCCGGGCCGCCAGGCTGACGCGCAGAAACGGCTGAGGATTGGGTGCTGTCGTCCACCGGTCCGTGCCTCAGGTGACCGACCGGTGAACTGCCTCGACCGGGCCAGCATCGTGCAATCGCCGACTGCGGGCCCTTCGCCGTCTCCGGGCGGTACTTGCGTCGGGCCGCAGGGACTCGGCCTGCCGCTCAGCCGTGCTCACGCCCCCCGGCCTGCCTCCCGCGCCCCTGGGCGTATCCGCCGACTCACTCGAGATCGTAGTGTTTCTCGACGTCCTGTTCGATCTCCCAGGTGCACTGCATGCCCTGAGGGAAGGTGATCAGGTCGCCGCGTTGAAAGGTCTGCGGCTCCCCACCGTCGGGCGTCACCGTGAACCGGCCGCGCAGCACGTAACAGGTCTCCTGCCGCTGATAGGTCCAGGGGAAGGTCGACACCTCTTTGCGCCAGATCGGCCAGTCGTAGACGCCCAGGACCTCGAGCTTCATCGGGGAGGGTTTGCGTTCGACCAGTATCTGCAGTTCGCTCATTCGGGATACCCGTTCGGTTATGCTCTGTGAATCGCCCGGTCGGGCAGTCTACCGGACCTTCGGAGGGGGGCGCGAGCCTATGGACCGGACAGCAACCGTGTCGAAACTCGCCGGGCATCTGCAGCGGCGCGGCTGGTGGCTGGCCTGCGCAGAGTCCTGCACCGGTGGCGGGATCGCCGCCGCGTTGACCGACCTGGCCGGTTCCAGCGCCTGGTTCGACCGCGGCTTCGTGACCTACAGCAACCTCGCCAAGCAGGAGATGCTCGGCGTATCGTCGGACACCTTGGCCCGTTTCGGGGCGGTCAGTCGCGAGACCGTGATAGAGATGGCCGCTGGCGCGATCGCGTGCAGTCGCGCGCACCTCAGTGTCGCGGTCAGTGGCGTCGCCGGCCCCGGCGGCGGCACGCGGGAGAAACCGGTCGGCACGGTCTGGATCGCCTGGGCCGTTGGCGACCAGGTGTCGGCCGTCGGCGAACACTTCGCCTGGGACCGCTGGTTTTTCCGCGCCGAGACCGTCGATGCAGCCCTCGCGGGATTGCTCGAGCGTGCCCGATGAGCGCGCCGCGGCGGCTGTTCTTCGCGCTGTGGCCTGACGACGCGACGCGTCAGGCCCTTTTTCACTGGCAGACCCACAACCTGCCGCACGACGTACGCTGGCAGCATCGTGCCGACCTGCACCTGACGCTACACTTTCTCGGGCCGATCGATTCGCGGCGGGTCGAGGCACTGCGCGCGCTCGGTGGGCGCTGCAAGGGCGGCGCCTTCGCGCTGGTGCTCGACGCCATCGGGCACTGGTCGGGGCCGCAGGTGATGTGGGCCGCACCGACGTCGGTACCGGGGGAACTCGTCGCACTGCACGCGCGCCTGGGCGAAGGCCTGCAGGCGCTGGGCTACGCTACCGAGTCGCGGGCCTTGCGCCCCCACGTAACCCTGGCACGCAAGGGGCGCCGGATCGCCGATCCCGGCCCGTTGGCCCCGCTGACCTGGCCGGTCCGCGAAATCGCACTGGTGGAATCCAGACCCGGGTCGGCGCCGATGTACCGGCCGGTCGCACGCTGGGTGTTGGGCTGATCGCGGCACCGGCCGGTCGGGGTTCGGGGTGGTCGGGCGCACCGGGGTCGAATCGTCGCGCGTCGCCCGGCGGCACGATGAAAAAATCGGCTGGAAAACAAAAAGAGAACCAACTACACTCTGCGCAGTACCTACCACTAGCCGCTTCGGGGGGAGCACTGATGGACGAAAATCGCAAGAAGGCGCTGGCAGCCGCGCTCAGCCAGATCGAAAAACAGTTCGGCAAGGGCTCGGTGATGCGGATGGGCGATGCCAATGCGGTGCGCAACATCGAAGTGGTGTCGACCGGCTCGCTCAGTCTCGACCTGGCGCTGGGCGTGGGCGGTGTACCCAAGGGTCGTGTCGTCGAGATCTACGGGCCGGAATCCTCGGGCAAGACGACGATGACACTGCACATCGTCGCCGAGGCGCAGAAGACCGGGGGCACCTGTGCCTTCGTCGACGCGGAGCACGCGCTCGACCCGGTCTATGCCGAGAAGCTCGGCGTCGACATGGATGAGCTGCTCGTATCGCAGCCCGATACCGGTGAGCAGGCGCTGGAGATCACCGACATGCTGGTGCGTTCGGGTGCCGTCGATGTGGTCGTGATCGACTCGGTTGCTGCACTGACGCCGAAGGCCGAGATCGAGGGTGAAATGGGTGACTCCCATGTCGGCCTGCAGGCTCGCCTGATGTCGCAGGCATTGCGCAAGCTCACTGCGAACATCAAGCGATCCAACGCCGTGGTCATCTTCATTAACCAGATTCGCATGAAGATCGGCGTGATGTTCGGCAGTCCGGAGACCACCACCGGCGGCAACGCGCTCAAGTTCTACTCCTCGGTGCGTCTCGATATCCGCCGTATCGGCGCGATCAAGAAGGGCGACGAGGTGGTCGGCAACGAGACCCGGGTCAAGGTCGTCAAGAACAAGATCGCGCCGCCATTTCGGCAGGCCACGTTCGAGATCCTCTATGGCGAGGGCGTCTCGCGAGAAGGGGAGGTCATTGAGCTCGGCGTTGCGCAGGGCCTGATCGAGAAATCCGGTGCCTGGTACAGCTACAACGGTGACCGGATCGGCCAGGGCAAGGAGAACGTGCGCAACTTCCTGAAGGAAAACCCGGAGATCACACGTCACATAGAGCAGCAGGTACGCGCTGCGCTGATCCCGGAGGAGCCGAAGGCCGGTGGTCGGGCCGAACCCGAGGCGGCCGACCGCGACGCCTGATGACGCCGGGCGTGACCGAACCCGGTCAGGAGGCCGCTGCTGTCGAACTGGCGGCGGTCAGGCTGCTCGCGGTACGCGAGCACAGCCGCCCTGACCTGCGGCGCAAGCTGTCTGAACGGGGTCACGATATCGGGCTGATTGACGAGGTGTTGGATGCGCTCGAGCAGCGACGGCTGCTCAGTGATGAACGGTTTGCCGAGCAGTATCTGGCGCAGCGGATGCGTAAGGGCTTCGGGCCGTTGCGTATCCGCGCCGAGCTGGCGACGCGGGGCGTTGCCGAACAGCTGATCGCGGCGGCACTGGAGGCAGCGAGCGGCGATTGGGAGGATCGGCTGGCCGAGGCCGCATCACGGCGGTTCGGCGAGCGACCGGCCTGCGACCTGCGGGAGCTTGCCCGCCGGGGGCGGTTTCTCGAACAGCGCGGATTCCCGATCAGCCTGATCCGGCGTCACCTGGATCGGTCCAGCGGTTCTTGATCTCCCCGGGTACCCACCAGTAAACCGTTAAAGCGCGATCGTAGGGCGGGTTCCACCCGCCATACCAGGGGCCGCCCAAACCACCTTGGTATGCACGGCCTCC
>CBDTXT010000317.1:0-4165 GCA_965364465.1 uncultured Chromatiaceae bacterium | reverse complement strand
GCCGTTTTTCTTTTCAGCAAAGTCAGTGCCTGACCTCTGCGTTCAACTGACACTGGCGCAGTACCGCTCCACCGCCTGGGATGCCGCCAGCGCGCGTACGATTTGCACGGAACACGGCAAGCGGATATTCAGGACAAAGGTGCCCGCGACCGTTTCCGGATCAATTTCGATCATGGTGCCACGTCGTGCGCAGGCGCATTAGCGGCCGCATGCATCCCTGTTCATTGCATTGGGGCGGTCAAATCCCGACGCGTCGAAGAGGGTGTCGTCAGCCGCGGTCTCGTCGGTCCTGACGACATCGCCTTGCTAGGCAATAATCGCCGCCTACAAGGGGATTGCGCCAAGGGCGAGCATCAAGCCCTAAAGTAGAAGGGGCGAAATCGTGTGGCCGGTCATGGCGACTAGCTGCCTGTCTTCCCTGGCCGAGGTCTGAAGAGTCCCGCTATCGCCTGGCATCGCAGTCTGCGGTGCCGATAGCCAGACTGGGCGTTCGGCTCGGCTGCCGATTTGCGGTTGTCCGATCTTGCTCGCAGGGACGCCCCATGCGGCGATCCGGCTGGTCGTTTGCCACGGATCTGAAGTGCCTCGGGGTCTGCTGGCGTCGCATCGCGGCAGGGTCGAAACCCTTGAACGGGATCCAATGTGCGAGTGCCGTCGACTGGAAAACAGGCTTCGCCCGCTTGCAGACGCTGCTCGCGACCGCCAGGTCGACGGATCGGTCGTCTTACCGCCCCGGGCAGTGGCCCGATGCGAAACCCTCTGGGTCGGAACCGCCAGGCCGTGCTGCGCCGGCGCGAATGTTCGTCGCGTGCCGGTCGACGAGGTCGACCGGGTTCCGAATCAGCCGACGATCAGCGCATACAGTTTGTCTTTCAGCAGCAGGCGACGCTTCTTCATCTCTTCGATATGGAAGTCAGAGACGGGTGTGCCGTGCTCTTCCAGACTGCGGATATGCGAATCCAGCCAATTGTGCTCATCCATCAGATGGTGGAAGGCATCGCTTTCCTCGCGCAACTTGGCGATCCTCTCCGCGTGCTCCGGAAACTCATGCAACACGTCGTGCGACTCTACGAGCATCTCTCTAACCCCTCGGTTTCGGCTTTTCTGCATTCTATCGATGGTACCGACGGATGACCAAGCGCCTATCCAGTCGTTGGGTCAAAGCACAGCGCAATCGGCGCTTGGGATCTACCCGAATCGGACGATCGTCTGTACGGGGGCGACGGCCGGGTTCGACACGGAAGCGATGGTCGCGGTCAGGGGAAGGGCCGGGGCCGACAAGAGGTCGCTGCCGGTACGTGTCTTCGGGGGCCCAGATCGACCAGCTCCATGCGGTGATTGGCACAAGGGTATTCCTCGGACGGGCCCTGAGTCAGTACCACCCCCTGATTCCGCATCCACCAGCGGCTGGATGCCATAGGAAAACGGCAGGGCCCGGCAGGTGGCCCCCCCCCTTGCTGAAGGCCGTGATCCGGGCTGGCAACCGAAAGCACGGCACGTTGCGGGCCATCGTGCCGGATCGGTTCGGCACCACGACTGCCACGGGTCTCGGACTCTGCACGGCGTTGTGGATGCTACGTGCGATCAACCCAGACAAGGAGGGATGCTGCGGCAGGCGGGCATCGAGCAGGGGACGCGGACGCTGCGGCGCGATGGCCGTGGAGGCGCGTGATGAACCGGCAGTCTCAATTCAAAATACTGCGCAGATAAGTCAGACGAACGTCGCGATAGGGTACGATGGCGCCGTTTATTGGCTTCAATGGTTTACTCCGAATGACCGCAGTCACTTTGGGAAAGGGTGTCCTGGTGCCGGCGGCTGCCCTGGCCGCTGCCTGCTCGACGGCCGGTCCGCAGATGCTGATTACCGTCGCCGACGCCAGGGTTCACAAGGCACAGGTCGTTGACGTCGGCGAACCCGGCGACTCGCCCGGTGACATGTTCGTTTTCGACCAACCGCTGCTCGACCAGCATGGCAAAGGCATCGGCAACAACAGCGGTGTGTGCGTCCGCACCCGGGTGGGGCACAGTCTCCAGTGCCAATGGACGCTCACTTTCGAGAACGGCAGTATCCAGGTTGCCGGGCGCGAGTTCGACCAGGGGGCATCTGATATCGCGATCGTCGGGGGTACCGGTGGCTATTCGGGTGTCAGCGGCCATATGGAATCCGTCAACAACGGTGACGGCACTTTCACGCAGACCTTGTATTACCATCTCCGGTAGTCGAGCGTATCGCGCCTGCCGGTGCGGGCGACGGTGTTGGGCGAGGCGGTCCGGACATGGTGCGATATGCCGGCGTTCGGGGGCGGTTCGTGCGGCTATGTGGCGGCAGGCTTTCTGAAACCGGCGGCCTCGCCCGACGGCGGCGTGCCAACCGAGCCTGAGGCATCGTCTGTGCGCGTTCACCGCGGCGAGTTCGATGCCGCCGGCAAGATTCCTTGTGTGTCGCACGCGTCCTTCTGCCGCCGACGCATTCCGAGGGGCGCGGACAGGTGCCAGGCCGGGTCGGACTTGCCCGCTAACCGCCTGCCATCTCGACCAGCACCTCGCGCGCCTCCTGCGCGGACCCGATCGCGTGCGGCAGTGTGACGCGGAACAGCCGGTCCTGCACGCGCAGATCGATACCCTCGGCATCGATCCCCACCATTACCGCGGCGGCGCTCGGATCAAGTCGCTCGCAGTCTGCGAGGTAGTGGCGCAGCAGGTCGGAATGGTCTTGGTTCATATGGGCGACGATGCGTGCCTGTGCCTCGCGGCTGAGCGGGTTGGCGCGCACGATCCGGTCGACCGAAAACCAGCGTGCGGTGGCGAATCCGCCGTTCCAGTGGAAACGTTGCGGCGCGAAACGGTAGAAGCGGAAACCCAGCTGGCGGAAGTAGAACTCCGACTGCGGGAAGTAGGCGAAGTAGCGTTCGGCGTCAGCGGTCTCCGCCAGCGGCGTCACGTCGCCGATCGCACTGAGACGCGAACGCTCCTGCACATTGCCGTCGCCCTGGTCGAGCAGGGTCAGGCCGCAGCGGGGGTCGGCATCGACGTTCCTGGTATGTTGTGAAAGATGACTCAGCAGCAGTAACGGTAAGCCCTCCTGATCGAGCACGTAAGGCACGACGGATCCGAAAGGGTAGCCGGTGTGTTCCCGCGACTGGGTCGAAAGCACACCCTGTAGTGCACCGGAAAGCAATTGCCTGGCGAGCGAGGCCTGTTCTTCACTGTCTTGCATCATCGCAGTTTAGCTTCCCGCCAGCCTCCTGTGTGCCGCGACGGGTTGCTCACCCGGCGAGGCGCTGCCGGATTGCGGCAGCCTGGCGTCCGATCCGACGGCGCTCGGGCGGTCCGAGGCGTTGCAGCATGCGCCATTGCATCGCGGCCCGCGGATGCCGGCTGAAGCGGTCGTCGTGGTGCATCAGGAAATCCCAGTACAGCGTCGTGAACGGGCAGGCGGCGTCACCGCTGGCCTCGCCGGGTTTGTACCGGCAGCCGGTACAGTAGTTGCTCATACGCTGTATGTAGCGTCCGGAAGCGACGTAGGGTTTGGAACCGAGCAGGCCGCCGTCGGCGTGTTGCGACATGCCGATCGTGTTCGGTGCCTCGACCCATTCGACCGCATCGACGTACACCGCGAGGTACCACTCGTGCACGGCACGCGGCCGGACCCCGAGCAACAGTGCGAACAGCCCGGTCACCATCAGGCGCTGGATATGATGGGCATAGCCAGTGGCCAGTGTCTGCTTGATCACCGCGCGCAAACAGGCCATGTCGGTGTCGCCGTCCCAGTAGAAAGCCGGCAACGGTTGCTGCGCGGCGAGCGCGTTGCGCTCGGTATAGCCGGGCATCTCGCTCCAGTAGACGCCGCGGACGTACTCGCGCCAGCCGAGGATCTGGCGTACGAAGCCCTCGACCGATGCCAGCGGCGCCGCGCCTTCCCGATAGGCCTCGAGCGCGCGTTCGACGACCTCGCGCGCGCCAAGCAGTTTCATGTTCAGCGCGGCGGACAGGCGCGAGTGATAAAGCAGCGGCTCTTCGCGCCACATCGCATCCTGGAACGGTCCGAACGCCGGAAGGCGATGAGCGATGAAGTCGTCTAGCGCCTGTAGGGCCTGTCCGCGGCTTACCGGCCAGTCGAACCCGGACAGGCTGCCCGGGTTGTCCGGGAATTGCCGCTCGACGT
>CBDTXT010000316.1:0-4165 GCA_965364465.1 uncultured Chromatiaceae bacterium | reverse complement strand
GCGGGCGCTTCATTGCGTGCAACCCGGTGCGCACCGGGTACTCCGCAATCGCCGACGAGTGGGTCCCGATCAAGCCGGGCACAGACGGCGCGCTGTTGCTGGCGATCACGCACGAGATCATCAAGCAGGGGCTCTACGACCGCGAGTTTATGGTCGACTACACGAATGCGGCCGAGCTGGTGAACCTGGACCCGTCGTCGGAAGACTTCGGCATGTTCATCCGTACCGACAAGCCGATCGAGGAGGGTTGTTTCGACGCCCAGAACAAGCTCTGGTGGGATCGTAAGACCAACGGCCCGGTCGACGTGCGCTGCGAGGGCTGCGACCCCTACCTGCTGGGTAGCTACGAGGTCGACGGCAAGCCGGTCAAGACCGCGTTCCAGCTACTCAAGGAGCGGGTCGAGGAGTACACGCCCGAGTGGGCGGCCGGTATCACCGGGATACCGGTCCAGACCATCAAGCGTCTGGCGCACGAGATGGGCGTCACCGCACGCGACCAGAAGATCGAGCTGCCGGTACAGTGGACCGATGTCTGGGGTCGTGAACACGACTCCGTGATCGGCAACCCGGTCGCGTTCCATTCGATGCGCGGGCTCGCCGCGCACTCGAACGGCTTTCAGACCATCCGCGCGCTGGGCGTGCTGATGACGTTGCTTGGCACGATCGACCGCCCCGGCGGTTTTCGCCACAAGGCCCCGTTCCCGCGGCCGATCCCACCGTGCCCGAAGCCGCCCAAGGGCCCGGAGGCGGTGCAGCCCAACACGCCTCTGGACGGCATCCCGCTCGGTTGGCCGGCCGATCCGAGCGACCTGTTCGTTGACGAACAGGGCAACCCGGTGCGTATCGACAAGGCCTTCTCCTGGGAGTATCCGCTGTCGGTGCATGGCCTGATGCACAACGTGATCACCAATGCCTGGCGCGGGGATCCCTACCGAATAGACACCCTGATGCTGTTCATGGCCAATATGGCGTGGAACTCGTCGATGAACACCGACCAGGTGCGCGACATGCTGGTCGACAAGGACGAGAACGGCGAGTACAAGATTCCGTTCATTGTCGTCTGCGACGCGTTCCAGTCGGAGACCGTCGCGTTCGCCGACCTGGTGCTGCCGGACACCAGCTATCTCGAGCGCCACGACGCATTGTCGATGCTCGACCGACCGATCTCCGAGTTCGACGGTCCGGTCGACGCGGTGCGGATCCCGGTGCTACCCCCGAAAGGCCAGTGCAAGCCGTTCCAGGAGGTGCTGATCGAGCTCGGTTCGCGTCTCGGGCTGCCGGCCTTCGTCGATGAAAAGGGGGCGCGTAAATTCCGCGACTACCCCGACTTCATCATCAATTACGAGACGTCACCAGGGTCCGGTATCGGCTTTTTGTCCGGCTGGCGCGGCAAGGGCGGCGAGAAGTTTCTCAAGGGCGAGCCGAACCCGCGGCAGTGGGAGATGTATGCAAAGAACAATTGCGTATTCCACTACGAGTTGCCCAAGTCCTACCAATACATGCGCAACTGGAACAAGGGCTACCTGGAGTGGGCGCGTGCGCATGGCATGACCCGCTATGCGGAGCCAATCAACGTCCACGTGTATTCCGAGGTGTTGCAGAAGTTTCGCCTCGCCGCGCAGGGCAGGCGCCCCGGCAGGCAGCCACCCGCACACCTGGCGCGGCGGGTCGAGACCTATTTCGACCCTCTGCCTTTCTATCACGAGACGTTGGAATCGGAGCTGGTGGACACCCACGAGTTTCCGTTGAATGCGCTCACCCAGCGCCCGATGGCCATGTACCACTCCTGGGACAGCCAGAATGCCTGGTTACGCCAGATCCATACCCATAACTATTTGTTCATGAGCCCGCGGCTCGGGGCGTCGCAGGGCTTTGAGGACGGCGACTGGGTCTGGGTGGAGTCGCCGCACGGCAAGGTGCGCTGCATGGCGCGCTTCTCCGAGTCGGTCGAGCCCGGGACGGTCTGGACCTGGAACGCGATCGGCAAGGCAGCGGGTGCCTGGGGCTTGCATCCGAAGGCGAACGAGTCGCAGAAGGGCTTCTTGCTCAATCACCTGATCGCGGAGGAACTGCCGCCCTGCGATGCCGGACCGCACCTGTCGAACTCGGATCCGGTGACCGGCCAGGCGGCCTGGTTCGATGTGCGGGTCAAGGTGTACAAGGCGGACGCGGGTGAGCCTCGGGCGACCTTCCCGCAGTTCGCCGTGCAGCGGCGTGCGCCAGGCCAGGACGGTCGGCGTGGCAGGTGGCAGGCCTATTTTGCCGGAGTGTTCCGGCGCAAGGCCGGAATCGAATAGGGCAGGAGCAGCGGCACATGACACAGTTGGCACTGGTAATCGATCTGAACGTCTGCGTGGGATGCCACGCCTGCGTGACCTCCTGCAAAGAGTGGAACACCTCCGGCTGGGCCGGCACGATGGCCGATCAACGGCCCTATGGCGCCGACCCGACCGGGACCTTCTTCAACCGGGTGCAGATGTTCGAGGTCGGCGAATACCCGAAAACCGAGACGGTGCACTTTCCCAAGAGTTGCCTGCACTGCGAGGAGCCGCCCTGTGTGCCGGTCTGTCCGACCGGCGCCTCGTACAAGCGCGAGGACAATGGCGTGGTTCTGGTGGACTATGACAAGTGCATCGGCTGCAAATATTGCTCCTGGGCCTGTCCCTACGGCGTGCGCGAGCTCGACGAGCAGCAGAAGGTGATGAAGAAGTGCACGCTGTGTATCGACCGCATCACGGATCAGGGATTGCCGGAAAACGAGCGCAAGCCGGCCTGCGTGCTGGCCTGCCCGACCACGGCGCGCCTGTTCGGTGACGTGCATGATCCCGAATCCGAGGTGTCGATCGCGATTCGCGAAAACGGGGGCTATCAGTTGATGCCGGAGTGGGGCACGCAGCCGGCCAACCACTACCTGCCGCGGCGCAAGACCCGCATACAGATCTTCGACGACGAACTCGAACGTGCCGACAACCCGCTCACGAAGGAGGCGCCGCTGCCGGCCGCAGAGGGCGAGACACTCGACGACGTCGCTTACTAGGGCCCGGAGTATTTCAACGATGCATCCCGCATTCTCGGTAATCTTTCTCACCACGCTGATCGGCGCCGGTCAGGGTCTGTTCATGGCGCTCGTGACCGGTCAGGTGTACTCGCTGGCCAACCTGCTCGCACCACAGGACGGCATCAGTTTCTATGCCGCCGGCAGTCTGCTGTCGCTCGTGTTGCTCGGACTCGGTCTGGTCGCTGCGGTGTTCCACCTCGGCAAACCCAGCTACTTCTTCACCCGCGCCTGGCGCGGCATCACCCAGTGGCGAACCTCGTGGCTGTCGCGGGAACTGATCGCGCTGCCTGCGTTCATGTTGTTGGTCGCGCTGTATGCGGCGGCCCACTACTTCGGCTGGACCCGGCCATGGGTGGTCGTGAAAGGCCAGCTGCCGATCGATGCGACGCTCGTGCTGGGTACGCTCGGCGTGCTCGCGGCGATCGTGCTGTTCGTCTGCACCGCGATGATCTATGCCAGCCTGCGCTTCCTGCAGGAGTGGCATAGTCCGCTGACCGTGGCCAATTTCATGCTGTTCGGGCTGGCGTCCGGCTTTACGCTGGCGGCGGCGTTCTCGGCCTGGACCGGTGCCGGGCTGGTCTGGTTCTACGGCGTTTGGGCGGTGATTTTCACCGTGCTGGCCGCGATCACGCGCGGCTTCTCGATGTACCGCAATGCGCGGATCAAGCACAAGTCGACGCTGCAGACCGCGATCGGCGTGCGGCATACGAAGATCCAGCAGAAGTCGATGGGTTTCATGGGCGGATCGTTCAATACGCGCGAGTTCTTTCATGGCGCCGGCGCCGGCACGGTCACGGCGGTCAAGTGGTTTTTCCTGCTGACGGTCTTCCTGGTGCCGGTGGTCCTGCTCGGTGCGTCCAATGCGATGCAGTCCGCCTACCTGCCGATGCTGGCCGTCGCGGTGGAGTTTCTCGGTCTGATGGTTGAGCGTTGGTACTTCTTCGCCGAGGCCAGGCACCCGCAGAATCTCTACTATCAGTCGATGGCCTGAGGCTGGTGTCGGGCACAGCCCGACCTACCCAACGGCCCACCAAGGCCGCGACGCAAGCCAATCGTAGGGCGATGAGATGGTCTCCTCCCTCCTTTAAACGGCGTCGCAATGCGCCA
>CBDTXT010000315.1:0-4166 GCA_965364465.1 uncultured Chromatiaceae bacterium | reverse complement strand
GGACAGGGACTTGACGATCGGCATGCTCGAACGCCTGCCCAGCGCGAGAAGGATGCCCAACGGAAACGAGGCCGCCATACCCACCGCAGAGAGGACAAGGGTCAGGGTCAACCCGCCCCAGCGACTGGTCTCGACATACTCGAGGCCGAATACGCCGCCCAGGAAAAGATAGAATGCAATGATCGGATAACCGACCAGAAGGAACAGCCCGAGCGCCGGCTTCCAGGGGAAACGCTTGATGAACAGTGGGACCATCAAGACCAGTAGCAGCACCCCGGCGAGGTTGATTCGCCAGTACTCGCTCGCCGGATACAGACCGTACATGAACTGGTCGAACCGAACCCGGACGAACACCCAACAGGCCCCGCCCTTTTCCAGATCGCATGGCTCACGCGAGTCGCCCGTCCAATGCGCCTTGACGAAAGCCCACTCGATCAAAGGTGGGATCGTCAGGTACAGCACATAGAATGCACCTAATGTAAGCAGCGTGTTCAGCCAGGAAGAAAAAAGGTTGGCGCGCATCCAACCGATCACGCCGACGCTCGTCGGCGGGGGGGGCAGATCGGGGTGCGGGGTATGGCTACTCACCTTTCCTACCTTTCGATCAGCTGATTTCGCTTGTTGTACCAGTTCATGAACATCGAGATGATCAGGCTGATGGACAGATAGACCGCCATGGTCATTGCGATCACCTCGACCGCCTGGCCGGTCTGGTTGAGCGTGGTGCCGGCGAACACATTGACCAGATCCGGATATCCGATCGCCGTGGCGAGCGACGAGTTCTTGGTCAGATTGAGGTACTGGCTGGTGAGCTGCGGAATGATTACCCGCATCGCCTGCGGAATCACGACCAGTTTCAACGTGACTCGCGGCCGCAGACCGAGTGCATAGGCCGCCTCCGTCTGGCCGTGACTGACCGCAACAATGCCCGAGCGCACCGCCTCGGCGATGAAGGCCGCGGTGTAGATGCTCAGCGCCAGGGTCAGCGCCGCAAGTTCAGGGATCACCTCCAGACCACCACTGAGATTGAAGCGTCCGAGTACCGGGTAGTCCCAATGCAGCGGCGAGCCACTCAGCCAATAGGCCAGCACAGGAATGCCGACGAGCAGAACGAGGCCGGACGACGCAGTGGGGAACTGCCGACCCGTCGCATTCTGCCGGCGACGCGCCCAGCGGGCGATGCCAAAAACGAGCAGCAGCGCGAGCCCAAAGGCCAGGCCGACCAGCCAGAAACCCTCCTCGGCGACCGGCTTTGGCAGGAACAGGCCACGGTTGTTCAGGAACACCGAGTCACCGAGGCTCAAACTCTGCCGCGGTAGCGGCAGGGGCCGCAGCACCGCGAAATACCAGAACATGATCTGCAACAGCAGTGGAACGTTGCGAAAGATTTCGATGTACGCAGTCGCGAGCCGTGCCACCAGCCAGTTGGGCGACAGGCGCGCGATACCGATGAAGAAGCCGAGAAAAGTCGCGAAAAAGATGCCCAGGACAGCGACCAGCAGGGTGTTTAGCAACCCGACCAGAAAGGTGCGGCCGTAGCTGTAGGTCTCGTCGTACGGGATGAGGCTCTGCAGTATGCCGAAACCGGCTTCGTTCGAGAGAAAGCCGAAGCCGGTCGTGATGCCCCGCTGCTCCATGTTCTGCAGCGTGTTGCTGAGTAGATAGTGGCCGAAGGCCAGGATGCCGAGCACCAGCAACACCTGGAAAACGATCGCGCGGAATGCCGGCAGCCGCCACAGCGGCACCCTGCTGCTCACGCCGGGCGAAGACGGCTCAGCCGACATCGGGCGATGCCTTGTTCAGCGCCCACGGGCTCCGGTCAGCCCGCCCGCAGCGGGAGGTGCTGCGGGCGGGCGGATACTCACCATCAGAAAGGGGGCTGATCAACGGATCGGCGGCGCGTACTGAATACCGCCCTTGCTCCAAAGCGCATTGAGGCCACGCGAGATGCCCAGCGCACTGCCATCGCCGACATTGCGTTCGAAGGCCTCGCCATAATTGCCAACCAGCTTGATGATGTTGTAGCCCCAATCGTCGGGCAGCCCCATCCACTCGCCTTTCACGCCTTCGAGGCCCAGCAGTCGACGCACGTTCGGGTCTGTGCTGCTGGCCTTCATCTCATCGACGTTGGCCGAGGAAACACCCAACTCTTCGCCATTGATCATCGCGAACAGCGACCATCTGACGATGTTGAACCACTCGTCGTCACCCTGCCTGACGACCGGACCGAGTGGCTCCTTGGAGATCACTTCGGGAAGCACCATCGCGCTGCCCGGATCCTGGAGCTTGATGCGCAATGCGTAGAGTTGCGACTGGTCCGAGGTCAGTGCGTCGCACCGCCCGGCCTCGAACGCCTTGATGGTCTGATCCGAGGTGTCGAATGTGATCGGCGTGTACTTCATCCTGTTGGTGCGGAAATAGTCCGCGAGATTGAGCTCGGTCGTGGTCCCGGCCTGGATACAGAACGACGCGCCGTCCATTTCCAACGCACTCTTGATTCCGAGGGTTTTGGTGACCAGAAATCCCTGGCCGTCGTAGTAGTTGACCCCGGCGAAATTGAGACCCAGAGAACTGTCGCGCGTGTAGGTCCAGGTCGTGTTCCTTGGCAGCATGTCGATCTCGCCGGACTGCAACGCAGTGAACCGCTCCTTCGCAGTCAGCGGGCTGTACTTGACCTTGTCGGCGTCGCCAAAGATCGCTGCGGCCACCGCCCGGCACATATCGACGTCGAGGCCGGGGAATACGCCCTTGGCGTCGGCCGCCGAAAAGCCCGGCAGACCGGTGCGCACACCACAGTGAACAAACCCCTTCTTTTTTACGGCGTCCAGCGTGGCCCCGGCATGGGCGGCGCCCACCAGCCCAGCCAATGCGCCGATCGCGATTGCGAGACTCAGTTTCATGATTTTCGGATCTCCTCCCACTTGGAGCGGGTATTGCTGACGGTTGTCAGTTTTTTTGTTTATTCAACGACCGTGCCAGTGCGCGACATGACGAGCGGCCGACGAACCAGCGACGGTGACCGAGTGTCCCCTGCCCGACTGCGAGCGTCAAGGCAGCCCCTGTCGTCGGCCTCCACGGAACCGACCTTCCCGAGTCGCGTGCTGCAGACTGGTGCACCGCGACGAAGGCGCGCCCCGGCATGGGACCTTCAGCGCCGTATTGCAGCGTCGATCAAGCCTTGCAGGGCTGCCTCGTTCAGCACCTCGACGCCCAGGTCCCGTGCCTTGCTCAGCTTGGAGCCCGCGTCTTCACCGGCCACGACATAGTCGGTCTTTTTCGACACGCTGGCCGTAACCTTGGCGCCGAGACGCTGCAGTCGCTCCTTGACCGCCACGCGCGGCTCCGACAGTGTCCCGGTGAGGACGAAGGTGCGGCCCGCCATCGGCAGATCGGCCGCCGAAGGCAGCGGATCGGTCTCGGGCCACTCGACCCCGGCGGCGAGCAGCTTCGCGATGACCTCGCGGTTGTGCGGCTGGCGAAAGAATGTGAACACGTGCCGCGCGACGATCGGCCCGGCATCAGGCGTCTCCTGGAGCGCCTCCTCACGCGCCGCACGGAGCGCGTCCAGACCGCCGAACGGGCGGGCCAGGGCTTGTGCGGTCGCCTCGCCGACCTCGCGTATACCGAGGGCATAGAGAAACCGCGGCAACGTCGTGTTCCGTGAACGCGCGAGCGCGTCGACCAGATTCTGCGCGGACCTTTCCCCCATCCGCTCCAGCGCCGCCAACGCATCCGTCGAGAGTGCGAACAGGTCGGCTGGATCGGCGATCATTTCCCGATCGATCAGCTGCTCGACCAGCTTGTCACCGAGGCCTTCGATGTCCATCGCCCGACGCGATGCGAAGTGCTTGACCGCCTCCCTGCGCTGCGCCGCGCAGAACAGACCGCCGGAACAGCGGGCGACGGCCTCGCCCTCGACTTGCTCTATATCCGAGCCGCACACCGGGCATTGCGCCGGCATTGCGATCTTTTCCGCGCCCGGCGGACGGCGCTCGCGCAGCACGCGCACGACCTCCGGAATCACATCGCCGGCGCGCCGGACCGACACCGTGTCGCCGATCCTGACATCCTTACGATGCACCTCATGCATGTTATGCAGGGTCGCATTGCTGACGGTCACGCCGCCTACGAATACCGGCTTGAGCCTGGCCACCGGTGTGACCGCT
>CBDTXT010000314.1:0-4168 GCA_965364465.1 uncultured Chromatiaceae bacterium | reverse complement strand
CGTGTCGGTGGGCCAACTACCCGACGATCACCGTTAAGTAAGTGCCATTGGACTTTAGCGGACGAGAAGATCGCATGGGATGGATGATGATTGCGTCACCAGGTGTGGCCCGGGCCTGGCAAAGGGTTGCATTCCACGGCCACATTGCGCTGGCTGCGGTTGGCATCGCGATGCTGCTGTCGCCGCTGCATGCAGCGGACGACGCACGCCAGGGTGTCGTTCTCGGGGGGCAGGTATCAGAGCACCCTGCCTGGTTCAAGGAGAGCTTCCTCGATATCGCGGAAGACGCGGCCGAGGCAGCCGATGCGGACAAGCATGTGATGCTGTTCCTGCATCTCAACGGTTGCCCCTACTGCTACAAGATGGTCGAAGAAAACATCAAGCACGCGCCTTACACGGATTTCATCCGCGAGCACTTCGACGTCATTGCGCTGAACATCCGCGGTGATCGCGAGGTCGCGCTGAACGCCGAGACGTCGCTGACGGAAAAAGAGCTGGCACAGCGACTCAAGGTCACCTACACGCCGACCGTGCTTTTCCTCAACGGTGAGAACAAGACGGTGGCCAGGATCAATGGTTATCGATCAGTCGGGGACTTCAAGCAGGTGCTGGACTATGTCAAGGAAAAGGCCTATCTGAACACCACGCTGGCCAGTTACATCAATGAACGGAAGCAGGACGGTTATGCGTTCCGCGACCACCCGCAGCTGAAGGAGACCGACAATCTGCAGGCCTTCGCGCAGCGGCCCTTGGCGGTGTTGTTCGAGGACAGGGGCTGTGCCGATTGTGACCAACTGCACGACGGTCACCTGAGTGACCCGGAAGTCAAGGATATCCTCGGTGATTTCACCTTCGTACGGCTCGACGCGCTGTCCGCGGAACCGCTGATCGACGTACAGGGCAACCGCACGACACCACGCGACTATGCCGAGGCCCTGGACCTGACCTATCGTCCAGGCATCGTGCTCTTCGACGAAGGCCGCGAGATCGGTCGCATCCAGGGCATGCTGTACGCTTATCATTTTCGCGAAATGCTGCGCTACGTCGGCGAGCGTCATTACCGCGAATATCCGGACAGCTTTTACGATTACCTGGACGTCAGGACTGCGGAGATCCTGGCCTCGGGAAAGGATGTCAATCTCTGCGAGGGTCCGTCGGGTCCCGGCACGGCGCGTTGCCTGGCGGGCTTGCCCCGCCGTGGCCAACGTCGGTCGATCAGTTGGACTCCGGTTCCATCCGGATAGCGCCACAGGGACACTCGGCAACGCACAGGCCACATCCCTTGCAATAGTCGTAGTTGAACTTGAAGCGCTTGCCGGGGCCGAGTTTGATGACCGCGTTGTCCGGGCAGACCCCGTAGCAGGTGTCGCATTCGAAGCAGTTGCCGCAGGACATGCAGCGACGTGCCTCGTACAGCGCATTGGCCTCGTCGAGGCTGCCGACGACCTCGTCGAAGGTCGACTGGCGACGGATGATGTCGAGCACCGGCCGGATCGACTTGGGCGCGTCCGAGTAATACCAGGTGTTCAGCCGGTCGAAGGTGGCCAGCTCGGGTTTGGCCGGGTTGCGGTAAGTCGTCCCGTCCAGGTAGGCACCGATCGCACGCGCGGCCTTCTTGCCGTGACCGACCGCCGCGGTCACGGTGCGCTCGCCGCCGACCATGTCACCCCCGGCGAAGACCCCGGGTCGGCCCGTCGTCTGCACCGCATCGACCTGTACCAGGCCGCGTTCGATCTGTAGCCCGGCCAACCCGGTGAGGAGGTCGAGGTCGACGTCCTGGCCGAGGGCGAGTACCACCGAGTCCGCCTGCATGGTCTCGAACTCGCCGGTTGGCTGGGGCGCGCCGTTCTCGTCCAATTCCATCTTCTCGACCGTAATGGTCTCCTGGTCGGCCGCCTTGATGGTGCTGAGCCACTTGACCTTGACGCCTTCCTCCAGCGCCTCTCTTACCTCGTGGCTGTGCGCGGGCATCCTGTCCTGCGTCCGCCGGTAGACGATGACCGATTCCTCGGCGCCAAGGCGGCGCGCGGTCCGTGCGACATCGACCGCGGTATTACCCCCGCCGTAGACGATCACGCGACGTCCCAGCAGCGGTTTGTCCTCGCCTTCCATCTGGTGCAGCACCGCCACCGCGTCGGTGATCCGCTGCGCATCACCGGCCGGGATGTAGGCACGCTTGCCGATCTGTGACCCGACACCGAGAAAACAGGCGTCGAACCCTTCCTCGCGCATGCAGGCCTCGATGTCGTCGACCCGCTCACCGAGCCGGAGATCGACACCCATCGCGACGATGCGCCGCACGTCGTCGTCGAGCACCGTGCGTGGCAGGCGATACTGCGGGATGCCGAAGCGCATCATGCCGCCGGCCGCCGACTCTGCCTCGTAGATCACAACCGCATGACCCTGGCGTCGCAGGTGGTACGCGGCCGAGAGGCCGGCCGGTCCCGAACCGACGACCATGACCCGTTTGCCGCTGTCCGCGGGCGCCGGGTCGAATTCCCAGCCATGGCGGTTGGCCTCGTCGCCGAGGAACCGCTCGACCGCGTTGATGCCCACCGATTCATCGAGCTGACCACGGTTACAGGCACTCTCGCAGGGGTGGTAGCAGACCCGGCCCATGATGGCCGCCAGCGGGTTGTCGCGGACCAGCACACGCCAGGCGGCTTCGTAGCGCCCCTCCTCGGCGTAGAACAGCCATTGCTGGATGTTTTCGCCGGCCGGGCAGGTCGCGTTGCACGGTGGCAGCCGGTCGACATAGACCGGGCGTTCGGTGCGCCAGGAGCCGGTCAGGTTGGCCAGGCTGGAACCGACGTCGAGCGTTATCGCATAAGGCTTGCTCATGACGCATCGCCTTCTTCACGCAGTCCGAAACGCCGCACGTTGCGGTCGGCGGCCGCCTGCAACCTGGCAATCACCTCGGCCTGCAGCACCGGCTTGAACAGGTGGGCGAAGCGTCGCTGCAGCCTCAGGTAGTCTTCGACCGGCACCTTGCGGCGGATCCTGTGCCGGTCGGTCACCTCGCCGTGCTCGGCCTCGAACACCGGGAACAGACCCGACTCGGTGGCCAGGCGCGCGAGTTTCACCGTATCGTGCGGTGCCGAGCCCCAGCCGAGGGGGCAGGGCACCAGGACATGGATGTAGCGTGCGCCCCGGATCGACATCGCCTTGGTAACCTTGGCCTCGAGATCACGCACGTCGGCGACCGAGGCGGTGGCGACGTACGGGATCTCGTGCGCCATCGCGATCAGCGGCACGTTCTTGCCCTGGCCGAACACGTTGCCGGGTTCCGGGCCCACCACCTGACTGGTCGCGGTCCGCGCGGCAGGCGGTGTGGCCGAGGAGCGCTGCACGCCGGTATTCATATAGGCCTCGTTGTCGTAGCAGATGTAGAGCACGTCGTCGTTGCGTTCGAACATCCCCGACAGGCAGCCGAATCCGATATCGGTGGTGCCCCCGTCGCCGCCCTGTGCAACGACCCGTGTTTCGCTGCGGCCCTTCACGCGCAGCGCGGCGGCAACGCCGGTCGCGACTGCGGCGGTATTGCCGAACAGCGAGTGAATCCAGGGCACCTGCCAGGAGGTTTGCGGGTACGGCGTCGAGAAGACCTCGAGACAGCCGGTCGCATTCGCGGCGATCAGCCGATTGCCGGTCGCGCGCATCGCGGCGTCGATCGCGTAGCGCGCCCCGAGTGCCTCGCCGCAGCCCTGGCAGGCACGGTGGCCCGAGTTCAGCGAGTTGGTCCGCTCCATCGTCGACTGAACCGAACGCTCGGCCTCGTTCAGCAGGCGATTGCCGACCGTGAAAGTACCAGTCTGGTAAAACTTTACATGCGAAGTTCTCACCGTCGGGCCCCCCTTATCCGATATGGTCGGCGACGCTGCCGAGTTCGCGCAGGATGTTCTCGGCCACCGGACCTGAGCGACGCTGCGTCTCCAGGCGTTCGATCTCACGATGGATAACATCGTGCCGCAGGTCCAGGAATGTCAGCGGTTCGAGGACATCGCGGTGCGCCTTGAGCAATGACTCGCGCAGCGAGGCCTGGGTGATGGCCCGTCCGCCGAGGCCGGCGATCACGGTGTGCACCGGCATTGGCGTCTCCTGCATCGCCATGCGGACATTGGAGGCGACGACCCCGCCGAGTCCCGGCGCAAGGCACTTCTCCACCACG
>CBDTXT010000313.1:0-4173 GCA_965364465.1 uncultured Chromatiaceae bacterium | reverse complement strand
ATCGGAAAACTCTTCACCGTGACCTCGTTCGGCGAGAGCCACGGGCCGGCTATCGGTTGCGTGGTCGACGGCTGCCCCCCCGGCCTCGAGCTGTCGGAGGCGGATATCCAGCCGGATCTCGACCGCCGCCGGCCGGGCAAATCCCGGCACACCACGCAGCGCCGCGAGCCCGACCAGGTGCAGATCCTCTCGGGGGTGTTCGAGGGCAGGACCACCGGGACGCCGATCGGGCTGTTGATCGTCAACCAGGATCAACGCTCCAAGGACTACGGCGATATTGCGCAGAAATTCCGTCCCGGCCACGCGGACTACACCTATCGCCAGAAGTACGGCATTCGCGATTATCGCGGCGGCGGCCGTTCCTCGGCGCGCGAGACGGCGATGCGCGTGGCGGCCGGCGCGATCGCGAAGAAGTACCTGGGCGAGCGCTTCGGTATCCGGGTGCGCGGTCATCTGTCGGCCCTGGGGCCGATCCGGCCGAATGGCTTTTCATGGGACCCGGTCGAGGGCAACCCCTTCTTCTGGCCCGCTGCGGATCAGGTGACCGAGCTGGAAGCGTACATGGACGCGCTGCGCAAGTCCGGTGACTCGATCGGCGCGGAGGTGTCGGTGGTCGCGAGCGGTGTCCCGCCGGGCTGGGGTGAGCCGATCTTCGACCGTCTCGACGCCGACCTGGCGCATGCGCTGATGGGTATCAACGCCGCCAAGGGTGTCGAGATCGGCGCCGGCTTCGCCTGCGTGGCGCAGAAGGGCACCGAGCACCGGGACGAGATGACGCCGGACGGCTTTCTGTCGAACAACGCGGGCGGCATCCTCGGCGGCATCTCGAGCGGTCAGGACATCGTCGCCCGGGTGGCGTTCAAACCGACCTCGAGCGTGCGCCTCGGCGGACAGACGGTGGACCTGGCAGGGCAGGCGACCGACGTGATCACCAAGGGTCGCCACGATCCCTGCGTCGGGATACGGGCGGTACCGATTGCCGAGGCGATGCTGGCCATCGTGCTGCTCGACCATGCGCTGCGACAGCGCGGCCAGAATGCGGACGTGCAGCCGGACACGCCGGTGATCCCCGCGTCCCGGGCCGAGTAGTTTCCGCTTCGCCCCGGCAGCGACGGGTATCGAGGGGGATGGCCGCCGGCGCCCGGTACGGCCTTCCCCGGCATCCTGTGGATATCGCCCTTTGGATCGAATGGCACTGATTTCCCTCATCGCACAGCGGCGCATTCGCGGCGCAAGCTGCCGTGAATCGAATGCGCCGCTGCGTCGTTCGGTGCCTGCCCGCTGGTTGACGAACTGCCAATGCCTTTAGATGCGATGGCCACGCCGCTGTGGCCGGGAGGCGCAGCGGGCTTTGCCGGCGGGCCGTCTCCGGCCCGGCACGCGGGGCGAAACTGACCATGCCCTACTGGCGCCTGTCCGGCTTCTACTTTTTCTATTTCGCGTTGCTCGGGGCGCTGGTGCCTTATTGGGGCCTGTTCCTGCGCGGTCGCGGTTTCGACCCGGTCGCGATCGGTGAACTGATGGCGATCCTGATGGCCACCAAGATCGTCGCACCGAACATCTGGGGCTGGCTCGGCGACCATCTGGGTCACCGCATGCGCATCGTCCGTCTGGCCTCGCTGGTCTCGCTGCTTGTCTTCTGCGGCATGTTCTGGGCCGAGGGCTTCTGGTCGATCGCATTCGCGATGGCGCTGTACAGCTTCTTCTGGAACGCGTCCCTTCCCCAATTCGAGGTGGTCACCTTCAGCTACCTGAAGGAACGCGCGGCGCGCTATGCGCGGATCCGCGTCTGGGGGTCGATCGGGTTCATCGTCACGGTGATCGTGCTCGGGTGGCTGATCGAGTGGCGGGGCGCCGAGATACTGCTGCCCTCGGTGCTCGTGATCTTCGTCGCGATCTGGCTCAGCGCACTGCTGGTACGCGACCCCGACCCCGAGCCGCACCCGCCGGATCAGCAGCCGCTGACGCAGTTGCTCAGGCAGCCGGCGATCATCGGTTTCTTCCTCGCCGTGTTCCTGATGCAGGCGAGCCACGGGCCCTACTATGCCTTCTATTCGATCTATATGACCGACCACGGGTACAGTGAGACCCTGATCGGGCAGCTCTGGGCCTTTGGGGTGCTGGCCGAGGTCGGTCTGTTCGTCGTGATGCATCACCTGCTCGAGCGCTTCGGCGCGGGCCGCGTGCTGGTGTTCAGCCTGCTGGCCGCGGCGCTGCGCTGGGTGCTGATCGGCGTCTTTGCCGCGTCGCTGCCGATGCTGGTCCTTGCGCAACTGTTGCACGCGGCGACCTTCGGCACGTTTCACGCGGCCGGCATCCACCTGGTGCACCAGTATTTCCGCGGCCGTCACAAGGGTAGGGGCCAGGCGCTGTACAGTAGTGTGAGTTTCGGCGCCGGGGGTGCGCTGGGCAGCCTGGCGAGCGGTTATGCCTGGGAGACGATCGGCCCGGCGATGACGTTCGGCGCAGCCAGCGTACTGGCGCTGCTCGGCGCGTTCTTCGCCTGGCGTTGGGTTGAACATGACCACTAGACGGGGGTTCCTTGCGGGACCGTGACAAACTGGGAAGCGCAATGAGCGGGCATACACTGGGAGAGATCGCACGTCTGATCGGCGGGCGACTGGAGGGCATGGCGGAACGCGCGGTGCGCGGCATGGCCCCGCTGCAGGGCGCCGGTAGCGAGGACCTGTGCTATGCGGCGTCGCCGCGCCTGATCGACGAGGTGGTGGCCAGTCGCGCGGCCGGGGTCATCGTCGGCGAGGATTTTCCGTCCCTGCCGGCGTGTAACCTGCTGCGGGTTCAGGACCCGAAGCTCGGATTCGTCCGGGCGATGGAGTTGTTCCGGCCGAAGCGGCGACGCGCTGGCATGCATCCGACCGCGGTGGTCGCGAGTGACGCAGAGGTCTCCGAGGACGCATGGGTCGGACCGCTCGCGGTGGTCGAGTCCGCCGCGGTGGTCGGCGCCGGCAGCCAGATCGCCGCGGGCGCGTTCATCGGCAGCGGTACGCGCGTCGGCCGTGACTGCATGATCGGTCCAAACGTGGTGCTGATGGAAGGCTGCGTCGTTGGCGACCGCTGCATCCTGCACGCCGGCGCGGTGATCGGCGCCGACGGCTATGGCTTTCACTGGATGGACGACCACCACCACAAGATTCCGCAGCTCGGCAGCGTGGTACTCGAGGACGATGTCGAGATCGGCGCCAACAGCTGCGTCGACCGGGCGACGCTGGGTGAGACCCGGATCGGGCGCGGCAGCAAGTTCGACAACCTGGTGCAGATCGGCCACAACTGCCGGATCGGCGAGCATGTGCTGATCGTCGCGCAGGCGGGGGTCGCCGGCAGCAGCCGGCTCGGCAACGGCGTGGTCGTCGCGGGGCAGGCCGCGGTCGCCGATCACCTGACCATCGGTGACGGGGTCCAGATCGGTGGACAAAGCGGGGTCATCGGCGATCTGGCGGCCGGCGCCAGGGTCTGGGGCACGCCCGCGCGACCTATGACCCGGGTGCTGCGCGAGCAGGCCACGGTCGGCAGGTTACCGGAGCTGCTGCGCAGCCTGCGCCGGCAGCGCGACGACCTGGACGCATTGCGTGCCCGGATCGCCGATCTCGAGTCGCGTCAGGGCGAATGACGTTCGGCGCGATGCAGGGTAATCCACAATGAAGCGACTGCCGATCGAAGACCTGCAGCCCGAGCCTGAGGTCGCGCAGCGGCCTTCTCGCCGGCGCTGGTGGCTGCCGCTGCTGATCCTGCTGTTGGCCGGCCTGGCCGCCGCGGCGCTGATCGCGACCAAGCCCAGGCCGGAACCGGTCAAGGTCGCGGAGCGCGCCTGGCTGGTCAGTGTCGAAGCGCCGCGCCCGGCGAGCTTCGCACCGAACGTCACCTTGTATGGCCGTGTCGAGTCGCTGTGGTCGAGCGAGCTGACGGCCGGCGTGACCGCCGACGTCGCGCAGGTCGCGGTGGTCGAGGGCGACCGCGTCGCGCGCGACCAGCTGCTGGTGCGGCTCGACGATCGCGATGTCAGGCTGCAGCTGGCGCAGCGTGAGGCGGAACTCCAGCAGGCCGAGGCGCGGATCGCCTCGGAGATGCGCCGGCACGCGGCGGACCTCGAGGCCCTGCCGCGTGAACGCCGCTTGCTCGACCTCACGCGCGGCGAGGTGCGGCGGCTGCAGGACC